>DAHVFL010000003.1 GCA_027316975.1 Chloroflexota bacterium
GTTCCCTTCAGCCCTGCTGTCATCCTGAGCGCAGCGAAGGATCTCTCGTCCAGCCGAGCGCAGATCCTTAACAGTTGAAACAATGACATGCAAAAAGGTCTCACCGTCGCACTCACGCGACGATGAGACCCTGGAAGATGTCGAACGGCTGCGCCAGTCATTGGCCGTTATGCTTATGCCTTGCCAAAGATGACGCCGGGGTTATCCGTTGGAATCGCGTTGGCCGGAGCCGTGATCTTGATCGAAGAGTCGTTGAACCTGCTCAGATCAAGCACGATATCGGCTTTGAGCGAAAAAGCCGGTGGCACGTTTGCAGTTGTAGCCGTGGCGGTGAGCTTGCTCAAGTCCACCGCCGTGTTCAGCTTCAGTTCGAGACGATGGATGTAGGAAGTGGCTTCGTCGAACCAGAAGTCCAGGCTGGCATTGAAATTGCTCACGCTAGTGAGCACATCCTTGACACTCTGCTGACTCGTAGCTGGCAGCCCCTTAAACTGGTCGGTATTTTCAATCAACTTCGTCAGGCCATTTTTATCGAGCGTGACAGTAATGTGGCGCAGGCTCGCGCCGTTCAGCGTCTCGTTCCCACGATCGGCCACCGTCACATCCTTTTGCAGCATGGTGAGCAGTTTGCTGAAGTCGGGCGCGCTGGCATTTGACAACAGATTGTTGACCGAGTTCGTGGCGCTATCCAGCTTGCTTTTATCAAAAACATACCACTGGCCCTGCGCGTTCTGGATGTAGAGCTGGTTGCCCTTCACAATCTCCGCGAAAGAGAATTTGCCAGGCCCGCTGCTGGACAGCTTGAGCGAGGTCTGGTCGGGCATTACTTCATCGCCGCTCGCCTTGAGCGTGATGTTCGTGTTAGCGGGGAAACCTGTGGCATTGCTACCCGGCACTCCGCTGGCCGTCAAATTCACCGTCGCCGTCATTTCAAGGTGCAGCGACTTGATCTGCTTCATCGCAGTGGCGCTGTTCGTCAGCAGTTGTCCGGCTGTCACAGAACTTCCGCCGCACGCGCTCACCAGAAGCAACATAGCCACCATACTAAGCAATCCGGGAAGAGTATATTTCTTGCGCATACTTGTATGAACTCCTTAACTCATTGAACCATGCATTATTGTTTTCGATATGTATATCCTGCTATCTATACGAACTATACGCCATAAAGCGTCATTTTTCCAATGAGCTAATACACAATACGGGCGCGCAGAGAGTAACAAAGCGTGACACAGGGCGGATTATGACACATGGCGACCGCAAGCGTCGCCATGTGTCGTGATTTTCCCCTCTTTTCATAGCCCATAAACTATGATACAGTTGGGGTAGCGATCGCGGCCTCGTTGCTCGATTATTACCCCGAAGATGGAGGCTTTCTTGAGTGATATTTCATCGTCTTCCAGTCCCGATCTGGAGAAGTCCAGACCAAAAAGTAGCCGGTATCCCATGTATGTATTCTCGGTCATGTTCGGGATCAGTTTCCTGAATTATTTGGATCGTAACGTGCTAACCGGCGCAGCCGCTGTTGTGGGCAGAGAACTGGGTTTTGGCAATGATGGCATTGGCTACATTGCCTCTGCTTTCCTGGTTGTCTATACCCTGGCTACCGTCCCTCTCGGTATCTGGGCTGACCGCGCCAAACGCAAGAACGTAGTAGCAATCTGTGTCGCGGTATGGAGTATCGCGACGGCCCTGACCGCCCTGGCATCCAACTTCACGACCCTCTTCCTGTCGCGTATGGTGCTGGGCATTGGCGAAGCGGGCTATTTCCCGGCTGGCACTGCGCTGATGAGCGACTATTTTAGCCGCAAGAGACGCTCGCGCATCATGAGCTGGTGGAGTGTCGGGCAACTGGTCGGCATTCTTTTCGGCTTCGTGATCGGCGGCCAGGTGGCGGGCATCTTTCCGGGAAGCTGGCGACTGGCCTTCATCTTCACCGGCATTCCCGGCCTGATCCTGGCCTTCATCGCTTTCCGGTTGCGCGAGCCGCGCCGCAACGAGGCCGATGAAGAAGAGTTAGCCCTCTATCCCTTTGCAGTTGGTCAAGTAGCGGAGATCGAAGAGCCGCCTCACACGCTTCCCATGACATCGAAGGTATGGTCCCAGTTTGGCACGCTGCTCCAGATTAAAACCCTGGTGGTTTTGATCGCGATGCAGATTTTCGCCTTCTTCGTATTGGGTGTCAACGTAGTTTTCCTGCCGACGTACCTTCAACAGAAAGACACCTTTGGAATGAGTTCAGGAAGCGCCGGGTTGTTTTCAGGTGCCGTGATTGTGCTGGCGGGTCTGGCCGGCACCGTCACCGGCGGGTATATGGCCGACTGGCTCAATCGTCGTCACCAGGGCGCGCGCGTGCTGGTAAGCGGCATTGGCTTCTTATTGAGCGCGCCAGCGTTTGCCGTTGCCATCACCAGCCGCAATTTCGGTGTGTTTAGCGCGTTCTTTGTCATTACGACGCTGCTGCTCACGATCTACACCGGCCCCAGCACCGCTGCCACACAGGACGTCGTACCATCGGCCCTGCGCGCGTCGGCGGTTGCCCTCTCGCTTTTGATCGCGCACCTGCTGGGCGATGCCTTCGCGCCCACACTGGTAGGTAAACTCGCTACCGTCTTTGACCCGAATCCAGTATTGGATTTCCAGCAATTACTTACCGGCCAGTATCTCAGCCGCGCCCTGCTGATTACCTGCACCCCGGCTCTTGTAATAGCCGGACTGATAGGCATCTTCGGCGCCCGCTGGATGAAGTCCGACGTTGCCGCCGCCGAAGAAACAGATCGAGTAGCACGGCAGTAGCGACACCCCTTGTGGGTGTCCCGTGCGCATTCTAGCTAGTGATTGCATAGACGGATAAGGACGAGACACCCACAAGGGGTGTCGCTACTGACTGACGATGTGGAACTGGTCACATCAATAGCGTAACCTTGTATACTGTAAACTGAGCAAGGATATGGTATAATGCGGCCATGAATCTGAATAAGGTTACACGCATTACTATTTATGTTATGATAGTCGAAAGTAGAAGTGATGCAGCGCAGAACGTTTTTTATATTAAAAGCGGTGTAAAAGAAAATGGCGAGTAATTATTCATCTGATCCGAATAATGCAGCATCTCTCAGTAATCCTGCTACGCCGCAGAGCGGCCCCGGCGGGAATGCCTCGGACATGCACGTGCCGTCTTCCATCCCCCAGTCCGCTCCTCGCTCAGACGGAGATGGCCGGGGGAACAGTGCCGGCAATGGGCGGCGTTTGCAAGCGGGTATCGAGCTTTCGTATGGCCGCTACAAAATAGAGCGCTCCGTGGCGGCAGGCGGCATGGGCGCGGTCTATCTCGCGATAGACCAGCGTTTCAATCGTCCCTGCGCCGTCAAAGAGATGCTGGATGACTTCCAGAATGATAGCGAACGCACCCAGGCCATCGAATGGTTCCGGCGCGAGGCTACCCTGCTGCTCGATCTGAAGCACCCCTGTATTCCGAGCGTGCGTGACTTCTTCGATCATAACGGCAAAAATTACCTCGTGATGGACTTTATTGAAGGCCGCACGCTGGCGGAAGTCTTCGCCAGAGAAGGAAATGTGCCGGGCCTCAATGGAGCGCGTGGCGTCTCCGAGGCGCGCGCGCGCAACTGGGCGCGCCAGATATGCAGCGTGCTGGCCTACCTGCATAGCCAGAATCCGCCCATTATTTTCCGCGATCTCAAACCCTCAAACATTATGGTGACAGACCGCGACGACATCAAACTTATCGACTTTGGCATTGCGCGCACGTTCCAGTCGCAACGCCAGTCAACCGTCATTATGACCATTGGCTACGCGCCTCCTGAACAAATGCAGGGCATGGCGGAGCCGCGCAGCGACCTGTACGCGCTTGGCTCAACCATTCATCGCGTGCTAACGCAGCACGACCCGGCCAATAATAAACCCGACCTGTTCTCGTTTCCTATCGTGCGCATGTTGCGCCCTGACGTTTCCGTGGCTTTTGATAAAGTAATCATGAGGGCGCTTGCGCCCCAGGTTGCAAATCGTTGGAGCAGCGCCGCCGAGATGGAACGCGCCATTATCAACCTGCCACTCATCACGGTTCAACCACCCGGCCCATCCCTCGCGCCGACGCAGCTGGCAACTCCTCTCGCGCCTCAAACGCCTGTATCCAGCAATGGAACCACCGGCCCTGCTGGAAACCTGATTCGGACCGCGCAGGACCACCTGCTGGCCGGACGTATTGAACCCGCCTTTGCCGTTGTGCAACAGGCATTCGCGATAGAGCCGCATAACGCGCTGGTGCATAAAATTTATGGGCAGGTCTTCGCGCGCCGTCAATCGCCCGCGCCCGACCTGGCGATTCAAGCATACAATCGCTCGGTGATCTTAAACCCCAATGACGCTGAAACCCATAAGCTGGTGGGTGATGTTTTCCTGTTCCTGCGCAAGGTGCCGTTACAGGCCATCCAGCCCTATACCCAGTCGCTGCGCTTGAACGCGGGTGACTTTGAAACGCATCAGCGTCTCGCAAAGTGTTATGAAAGTACCAATCAGCTAGAAGCGGCGTTGAATGAATACCAGGAAGCGGTGCGCCTGCTTCCTCCCAATTTCAAGCGGATCGAGCCACATTATGACCTTGGCCAACTCGCTCTTCATATGAACCAGTTGCCGATGGCTGAACGCGCATTTGTGCAGGTACTAACGCTGAACGCGGCTTTTCACGATGCCCGGTACATGTTGAGCCAGGTATACGAACGCGAAGGCAAACTGGCCGATGCTTTACGTGAGTGCAGCTACGTTGTCCAGGCAGCGCCGGGCAATACTTCCGCGCAAGCAATGTTACAACGCCTGCGCGGTTCCGCCTCGCGCTAATGACGCATGGATACAGCATAGATAACCAGTAGACCCGATCTAAGGGAGTAAAAGCGAATTATGAGTACGCATCGTTTTATACCTGCAAAGCGCAAGGGCAGGCACATGCCCTTCCTTTTCATGCTCGGCGGGCTGCTGTTGCTGTTCCCTTTGCTCTTGCCTGCGACAGCCCTGGCGGCTCCCAGAAGCGCCGCCGCCACCCCGCCGCTTACCCGGCCGCAGCAGATCGTCGACCTGGCCGGAGTCTCAGTCGTGCGCCTCTCTCTTGAGTATCTCCCGGTCAGAGGTAGCTCCGTCTTTTGTACCGCATTAGGTAGCATTATCGCCAGCTGGCCTTCTCAGAGTGCCAGCGATACGAATAACTGGGTCTTGACCGATGGCTCGCTGCTCAACCCCTCAACAAAGAATACCTGCGCTCCCGGTGGGAAGTTGGCTACGATTACAATATTTGCCAGCAACGAATTTACCAACAACCAGGCTGCCTCTGCGCAACTTGGTCTCTTGACCTGTACACCCACCGGGACCTGTACCGATAATGCGGCTGTGAATGGTATCACCGGACCGGTTGAGTCTTTTTCGACACCAGTGGGCGGTGCGCTGCTGTTCTCCTTCCACACAATCAATCCGCTGCCCTACGTCGATGTAGAGAAGGCAGCGACCAACGGGAATCCCGCTCCCATTTCTATTGAATTAGCCAGTAGCAATAACACCATCCCTCCTTTCATCAAGAGCGTCGATCCAACTACTTTCATGAAGTTTTTGACGCCTATCGCTAATGCGGCTGCGCCGGGAAGCGCCCCGACCACACCCGGGACGACAAGCGCGCAAACCACCGAGCCAGGGATGCCTTTTATCGATGGCAATGGCAAGATTACCGGCATGCAACTCTCTCCCTCCACGTCTCTGGTGACGGTCGCCGATATCGAGAACCTGGAGACGCAACTGGCGTTGCCACCCGGTCAGACATTAAGCCAACTCCTGAACAAAAATACCCTGAGTCAGCAATGGGACGCCGGCATCATAGCATACGAACAGGGCAAAACTAGCGCAGCCGTGCAAACGCTTGGCTCGATTAAAAATGCTCCACCGGCTTTCCAGGCTCCCGCCGCGTTTATCAAGAAAGCGCAGGCGAAACCCCCGGCGAATACTGGCACACCGGGTACTACGTCCACGCCCACACCTGGACAGGGCAATAACGGCGTGTTTGCGTTTTTAAGTATGCCACTATTAGTCATAGGGTTAATAGCGGCGCTAGTGACGCTGATCTTGCTCTTCTTACTTGTTAGCATCCGCTTTGGACGCAGGCGCATAGAACGCAAACGAGAACTGGATAGTTTCGAGGCTGACGTGAACAGGGCGCGGCAAAGTGTTGAGCAGAAGGAGATACCGCAGCCGCAACAATATTCGCCATCTCCCCCATTTTACGGGGGCACGGTCAACTACCCGGTTGCCGCTCCTCCTCCTGTGTCACCTCCCTCGCCTGTACAGCCGCCGGCCGCGTCCATCAGTGAAGTGCCAACCACGGAGATGCCAAACAGGAACGGCAGCCTTTCTCCCGATGCGGAGCGGACGATGCCATACAGCGTGCAACAATTGCAGGGGCGCAATCTGGGCCTGGCGGTTATCACCGAAACCAATCCCGGCATTAAGCGCAAACATAAGCCCAACGAAGATAGCCTCTTTGCCATGCAGGGCGAGCGCACCCATAACTCACTGCCGCAACAATTCGGCCTGTTCGTCGTTGCGGATGGTATGGGCGGTCATGCTAATGGGCAAGATGCCAGCCGCACCGCTATTCAAAAGATCATCGATTTTATGCTGCCACGCATCTCATTGGAAAATGGCCTGAGTGACGAAGGCTATAAAAACCTGTTGGTAGAAGGTGTGCAGCAAGCTAACCTGGCGGTGCATCAGCGCAACTTGCAGGACCATGCCGACATGGGAACAACCATGACCGCCGCGCTGGTCGTCGGCTCTACCGCCTATATCGCCAACGTCGGTGATAGTCGCACCTACCTGTATCGCGAGCCAGAAGGCCTGCGACAGATTACGCACGATCATTCGGTGGTCGCCAGCCTTGTGGATGCCGGCATCATCAAACCCGACGATATTTATACGCATCCGAAACGCAACCAGATTTATCGCAGCCTCGGCGAAAAGCCCGGCGTGGAAGTAGACTCTTTCATCCAGCCCTTGCAGGCCAACGATAAGCTTTTACTCTGCTCCGATGGCCTATGGGATATGGTGCGCGACCCCGAAATCCAGCGCGTCGTTAGCTCATCAATTCCTACCCCGGCGGAACTTGGCAAGAATCTGGTTCGGGCCGCGCTCGACGGCGGCGGCGAAGATAACGTCAGCGTGATTGTCGTCTCGATCACTGGCGAAGCCGGCCATACCGGCATGACCGGTATTCAGTTACATGCCAGGCCCGACGGTGTAACGGTTCCCGATATGCCCAGTATGTAAGTCAGTGTTCAATCCAGGGTGGTACAAGCCTCGCCTGCCCGGCTGTCATCCTGAGCGCAGCGAAGGATCTCTTGCCTGGCAGACCGCAGATCCTTCGCTGCGCTCAGGATGACAGCTGTGGGCCTGTCCTGATTTCTCTGGTCATCGCCCTGGTTCACTCTTCTTCCCTGTGCTATAATCAAAACAGCAATTTTGCCTGTGCGCGGTAAACACAAATGTTTACGTTGCGAGCTAAGGCGGCTCTTTGGAGGAAGGCGCGTGATTAATCCAGCGTATTTGTACGCGGGCATCCTGCTCGCAGCCGGCTTTATTTTTGTTATTGTCACGATGACCCTGGTTAGCTTTCTTTCGCCCCATAAGCGGACAAAAGAAAAGCTCCAGACCTATGAATCTGGCGAAACGCCCATCGGCTCAGCCTGGGTGCAATATCCCCTGGGGTTCTATATCTTTGCCCTGCTTTTTGTCGCCTTTGATGTCGATATCGTCTTTATCATCTCCTGGGCGGTAGTCTTCAAAAAATTAAGTTTCTTTGGCTTCTTTGAAATACTCATCTTTATCACCGTACTCGCGCTTGGTCTTGCCTATGCCTGGCGTAAGGGAGTCATTCGATGGATTTAGTACCACGTTCCAAAAGTTTATCCCCCGCGGCTTCCGGGTATCGCGATGAAAACGCCGCCCTTGCGCGTGACCTGGCGCCCATCGCCCAGATCACCGGTAAAGGAGTCGTCCCCAAAAGCATGAAGGGCGATTATCTCGGCATCGAAGTGGACCGCTCCAACCTGGTAGCCGTCTGCCGTTTTTTACGCGACCAGTTGGGCTTTGATATGTTAAGCTGCATATCGGGCGTGGATATGCTCGATCACCTGGAAACCGTCTATCACCTGCGCTCGCTCACTCGCAAACAACTGCTCCAGATCAAGGTGCGCCTCGATCATGAAAAGCCTGAAGTTGAAAGCGTGGTGTCGGTCTGGCCTACCGCCAACTGGCTAGAACGCGAGACGTATGATATGTACGGCATCAAATTCTCCGGCCATCCCGACCTGCGCCGCATGTTGCTGGACGACGATTTCGAGGGATACCCCCTTCTGAAAAGCTTTCACCAGGTTCCAACGACCGTCAAGTCCCCGGCCACCACGCAGGTTGATCCCAACATGGCCGTGTCCGGTCAATTCCAGCAAAAAGGCATGGAACACGTGGTGCAGAAGAAAGTTGGGCAGGGCCGTGAAGAACGCCTGCATCCAGGCACCCCTACCTTTGGCCACGCCTTCGAGGGGTACGAGGAAGAAGCGTCACGCGACGACAGCCAGAAAGATAAGCCGGCCCCTGGAAGGTAATGCAGTGTTATGCCCAAAACTAGAAGTAAGAAGACGGTAAAAATGAAGAACGCGCAATCACGCGCCACCCGCCTATCACAAAACACAGGCGCGAGAACAGGGTCAGCACATATAGCAGCCTCCGCGCCATCAGTCGTTACGAATCGCCGCCGTGCCTCGCCGGGAGTAGCAGGTCCGCAAAGCCTGATCCTTCCATCGATGGTCGCGCTGGGCTCCTGGGGTATGGCGTTCAGCTTTGTCTATTTTTATAACGACCCCAATCGCTTGCTATTTGCCGGTATGGCGGCTTTGATGGCGTTGCTCTGGTCGTACAGCGTCTTTGTGCGCATACGTAAAATGCGGGCCATGCGACAAAAAAGCATGTAGATTATGAATAAAGAGGAAACCCATGGTAACAAAACAACCGGTCGGCTCCGGCATTCCTGGGGCGAGCAGCGACACTTCTGAAGGGATAAAATCTCAGGAAATGCTGCTCAATATGGGTCCCCAGCACCCCAGTACCCACGGTGTGCTGCGCCTTGTGCTGACGCTCGAAGGCGAGACGGTGACTGATTGCACGCCCGTGATTGGCTACCTGCATCGCGGCATTGAGAAAATCCTGGAGAATCGCCCCATCATGGGCGGCATTCGCTATATGGATAATGCCGATTACCTGTCTCCCATGCTGAACGAAACTGCGTATGCCGGCGCGGTTGAGCAGTTGATGGGCCTTGAACCACCCCGGCGAGCGCAATACATCCGCCTGCTGACCAACGAGTTGCAGCGTATCGCCAGTCACCTGGTAGCCATTGGCACCTACGGCCTTGACCTCGGCGCGTTTACACCCGTGTTGTGGGCGTTCCGCGACCGCGAAGGCATTCTTTCCCTGTTTGAAGCCCTGGGCGGCAGCCGTTTTAATGTGAACTATCTGCGTGTAGGTGGCGTGCTGCATGATTTTCCTGCCGGGTGGCTCAAGCAGTGCGAAGCCTTCCTGGATCAACTTGAAAAGAATATGATGGAGTTGGACAGGCTGCTGACGGGCAACGAAATTTTTGAATCGCGCACGCAGGGCGTGGGCTATATTGACCAGCAGCAAGCTATCGCCTATGGTTTGACCGGCCCGATATTGCGAGCCAGTGGCGTTAACTGGGACTTGCGCGTCAACCGCCCCTACATGGCCTATCGTGAAGTCGCCGTTAATCCCCAGATACGCCAGGAGGGTGACTGCTTCGCTCGCTACATGGTGCGTATGCTGGAAATCACGGAAAGTATTCGCCTGTGCCGTATTGCCATCGATAAGATGCCCGGTGGCCCCATCGGGACGCGCACTCCCATCGCGCTGCGCCCACCGCGCGGCGAAACCTACTTTGCCCTTGAAAGTAGCAAGGGCGAACTGGGCGTCTACTTTATCAGCGATGGCGGCGAATATCCCTGGCGCGCCAAACTGCGCGGCCCGTCCTTCGTCAACCTGCAAATTCTCCCTGAGATGGTACGCGGCCATAAAATGAGCGATACCGTAGCCATCCTGGGCAGCATCGACATCGTGCTGGGAGAAGTTGATCGCTAATCAAATCCTGTGTGGAGTTATCGTATGTTATTCGCGAGTATGCTCATAAAACTGGCGAGCCAATCGTCAAACACGAATATCTGGTTAGATATTTTAGAGTTCGTGGTGGCTTTCCTTTCTTTCTTTGGCTTTGTGCTGACGAGCGCGATCATCTTGATCCTGGCGGAACGCAAGATTATGGCCTATATGCAGGATCGCGTAGGCCCCGTCCATACCGGCCCCTGGGGCTTGCTCCAGACCGTTGCGGACGTTGGCAAGCTACTCATGAAAGAGGATGTTCATGTGGGTCAGGCCGATAAGACCCTGTTCATTCTGGCTCCTTCCGTCTTCCTCGGCCCGGTGATCGCCGCCTTCGCCGTATTGCCCCTGTCTCCTTACGTGGGCATACCAGGCACAGCTCTTGCTACCGGCATCGTGTACTATGTGGCGATGAGTTCCATCGACGTGGTGGGCGTCATTATGGCCGGCTGGAGTTCCAATAATAAATATTCTCTCATCGGCGGTTTGCGTTCGGCTGCTCAGATGATCTCCTATGAACTGCCGCTCGTATTAGCGCTCGTCGGTGTCATCATGCTGACCAGCATCCTGGCAAATTCAGGGCTTGGCACCATTGCCGTGCGCGACATAATGACCTTCCAGGCGACGAGCGCGTATCCTGGTAAGGGATTGGGCCTCTTCGATTTCATCTTCCAGGGCTTTACCCCCTGGGCATGGTTCTTCTTGCAACAGCCGTTGATGCTCATCATCTACTATATCTGTGGTCTCGCCGAGACGAACCGCCCGCCGTTCGACCTGCCGGAAGCCGAATCAGAACTGGTGGCGGGCTATCTGACCGAGTATAGCGGTATGCGCTGGGGCTTGTTCTACCTGGGTGAATATGGCAACATGACCATCGTGTCAGCCATAGCCGCCTTCCTCTTCCTCGGCGGTTTCTCTGGACCCGGCGTAGCCTTCCTGACCGGTCTGAACAATGGTGGCTGGGGCCTGCTGGGCAACCTGCTGGCGGTAGGCTACTTCGTCATCAAAGTGTACCTGCTCTGCTTCGTCTTCATCTGGGTACGCAGCACGCTGCCGCGCCTGCGCGCCGACCAGTTGATGCAGTTCGCCTGGCTGATCCTCATCCCCGTTACGCTGTTCAACATCGTCGTAACGGCCCTGATCTACCTGGTAATGAACGCCCTCGGCTCGCCCAACTGGCTCTTCCAGATCGTGCTGGGCATCGTAAACTTCGCCATGCTCGTCGGCTTCATCTACATCGTTGGTCGCGCCACCACCGCCACCACGCGCCGCGCCCAGGCTCCCGCCATCCGCGCGCAACGCCGCGCCAGCGCCGCCGGGCAACTACCCGAACGCGCCGGAGCTGGTGTTGTGGGTGGAGGACAGAAATAGCCTGATGAATATTCATAAGCAAGATCGGTAGTGACCTGTCATCCTGAGCGCAGCGAAGGATCTCGCTCGCCACGCCGAGATCCTTTATATGTTGGTCTGCCGGGTTGTTACTGCATAACCCAGGAGTTCGCTGGCGATGAGGCTGAATTTTTCAGGGTCGCCACTGCACCATACGCGCAGCGTACCCGGTGACATGTCCGGCTGAATTAGATTCTCAGTATCCAATACATAACGGGTTCGGCGCGCAATGGCCGACCCACTATCGATCACTTGCACCTGCCGCGTAGCAACGCGCTCAATGACGGGACGCAGCGCCGGAAAATGCGTGCAGCCTAGCACAATGACATCGATATCTTCGCGCAGAATGGGTTCGAGCGCGTGTCTCACGGTCTCTTCCACCAGTGGCCCGTCGAATTGCCCGTCTTCCACCAGTGCTACCAGTTCGGGACAGCCGATGGCAAACGCCTGGATGCCCCCGGCGAACTCATCAATAAGCTGGCGCAGGTAGGTAGCTTTCGCGGCCTGGTTGGTGGCGGCGATGCCTATGCGTCCTTTTTTCGTCGCGCGCGTGGCAGGCTTGACGGCAGGCACTACACCCACGAACGGGATAAATGGAAAAGTCGCGCGCAACGCGGCTAGCGCAGCCTGCGAAGCGGTGTTGCAGGCCACAACGATCAACTTCACTCCTTGCTCAATCAGAAAACGACTGATGCGCACGGACAGGTCGATAATTTCCGCTTCACTGCGCACGCCGTAGGGGCAATGCGCGGTGTCGCCAAAGTAGATGTAGCTCTCGCCGGGCAACTCCTGCCGTAATGCTGACAGGATGGTCAGCCCGCCCACGCCCGAATCAAAAACACCAATGGGAGCTTCCGCTTTTCCCTCGAACTCACTTTTTTCGTGATCAAGCGCGTACAGGCTGCGTTCCGCGTCCCGCGCGGGGTGCGGAAAAAATGGCTGCTGCGCTTGCATATTCACCATATTCATAAACAATACGTATACTCTATTCCAAGCTACGAAATTCACGTTGTTCACCAAACACGCGGCGCATAGCGTCGCTGATCTCTCCCAGGGTCGCATAGGCTTCGACAGCCTCAATGATGAGCGGCATGAGATTCTCCCTGCCTGCCGCGCCGCGTTCGAGCGCGACCAGCGCCTGCTGCGTCCGCTCGTTATCCCGCCTTTGCCGCAGCTTTGCCAGCTTTGCCACCTGTCGTCTCCCTACTTCAGGGTCAACGCGCATCAAGATGGGGCGCTGCTCATTTTCCAGCGTGAAGCGATTGACGCCCACCACGATGGCGCGTTCCATTTCCAGGTCCCGTTGATATGCATATGCTGCCTGCTCGATTTCGGCCTGCATGTAACCATGCTCGATAGCTCGCACGCTGCCGCCCAGTTCGTCGATGTGCCGGATATATTCCCACGCCTGCTTCTCGATGGCACCGGTCAGGTATTCGACATAATAGGAACCCGCCAGAGGATCAACCACGTCTGCCACGCCGCTTTCATAGGCCAGAATCTGCTGGGTGCGCAGGGCTACCCGCACGGAATCTTCGGTCGGCAGCGAAAGCGCCTCGTCCTTTGAGTTGGTGTGCAGCGATTGCGTGCCGCCCAGCACCGCCGCCAGGGCCTGGTACGCCGTGCGCACGATGTTGTTTTCGGGCTGCTGCGCCGTCAGGGTGGAACCGGCAGTCTGCGTATGGAAACGCAGCATCATCGAGCGCGGGTCTTGCGCGTGGAAACGCTCCCGCATGATATGCGCCCACATGCGACGGGCGGCGCGGAACTTGGCGACTTCTTCGAACAGGTTGTTATGGCTATTAAAGAAAAACGAGAGTTGACCCGCGAACGTATCGACATCCAGACCGGCATCGATGGCCGCCTGCACATACATAATAGCGTTCGACAGGGTAAACGCCACCTCCTGCACCGCCGTCGAGCCAGCCTCGCGCACGTGATAGCCGCTGATGCTGATGGTGTTCCAGCGCGGCAGGTTCCCGGCGCAATAGCGGAAGATATCGGTAATGATGCGCATCGAATGCTCAGGCGGGTAAATATAGGTGCCGCGCGCGATATATTCTTTCAGGACATCGTTTTGCACCGTACCCGAAAGCTTGCGAATATCCGCGCCCTGCTTTTTCGCCACCGCGATATACAGCGAAAGCAGGATGCTGGCCGTAGCGTTGATGGTCATGGAGGTGCTGATGCGATCAAGCGGCAAACCATTGAGCAGCGTCTCCATATCTTCAAGGCTGGAGATAGAGACACCCACTTTGCCCACTTCCCCCTCTGACAGGGGGTGATCGGCATCGTAGCCCATCTGTGTTGGCAGGTCAAAAGCAACCGACAGCCCTGTGGTGCCTTGAGAAAGCAGGTAATGATAGCGCCTGTTTGACTCTTCCGCTGTTGCGAACCCGGCATACTGGCGCATCGTCCAGAAACGCGAGCGGTACATAGTAGGCTGCACGCCTCGCGTATAGGGAAATTCGCCTGGATAGCCCAATTGTTTGGAGCTATCGAAGTTCTGTATGTCCTCTTCGCTCAGAAGTTCGGGTATCGAGATACCCGAACTGGTGACAAATGTTTCCTGACGCTCTTTCGCTTTTTGCCTGGCTTCGCGCGCGGTTGTCTCGCTCCACTCGTGCGCGTTTTTGCTCATATGCAATTCCATACAGCATCCCCTCTCTGATTCGCCTATGCATTATAGCATATCAAGAAAGGCAGTCGCCCTGGCAAAGTTACTCTCCCGCTACCACTACCAGCGCATCCCCCTGATTGACCGTCTGGCCTTTCGTTACCTTCACTTCTTTAACCGTTCCGGCGCGCGGGGAAGCGAGGTCGTTTTCCATTTTCATAGCTTCAAGAACGACGACGGTCTGGCCGCGTTCAACTTTCGCGCCTGGCTCGAACGGGATACCCAGAACAAGGCCAGGCATTGGGGCGCGCACGATAGCCTCACCCGCTTCATGGGCCGATGTGATGGAGCCGCTGAGCGCTTTTTCGCGTTCATCTTCGACATGTACCTCGAAGCGCTGCCCCGCACACACCACTTCATACCAGAAGCCGTTAGAATCTGGTTTGTTGATCTCACGTGCATACACCTCATATGACTTACCACCCATGAGCAGGCTGTAGCGACCACCCTGTGCCTCGACAGCAAGCGGCGCGAGTTGCCGCCAGTCAATCTTCACACTTTGACCGTCCAGGGTGATCTCCTGCGGATTCTCTCTGTTTACTGTAATGATGTATGACTGGCTGTTGATGGAGGAGATATATGGCATGGACATGCAGCTCCTGAAACTGTATTTCAGTGCTAATTATAGCATTTTCTGCTTGCCAGGGCGACCGCAAGGGTCGCCCCACAGGCGTCAAGGTAATGAACTCTCGTAGGAGATCGATGGCTGTCTGCCGGGTCGCTTCCAGGGTGGGGGGGCCGCAAGAGCGGCGAAGCCCCGCCCGTACCCTCTTTCACTGGTAGGTTTTTTAGGAAAGTAGCCAGAGAGATGAACATCTGTCATCCTGAGCGTAGCGAAGGATCTCTCGTCGGCAACGCGCAGATCCTTCGCTACGCTCAGGATGACAGGTTCTTCCAGCGCGTTTCAAAAAACCTACCAGTGAAAGGCCCGTACCCTGGACGACCGGGTCTCTTGTTCGTGTAGGGTACGGGCGACCCTTGCGGTCGCCCTGGTAGTAGCCGGACGAGGCCACTTTCGACCCGGCTTACCTTGACGCCTATGGGCGACCGCAAGGGTCGCCCTGGCACACCCGCGTTATAGAATTTCTAACACTTCTCTAACACTTCTCCTATGCATTTCTAACGAAGAGTATGAGATACTCTGACACAGAAAACGGGAACCATGAGTACCACTATACAGGTCAGAGGATATGAACACGGAAAATACTTCACGACAGGAACAGCATAATGAGGAACTGCATGTGGCTAACGGCAAGATGCAGGGCCAGTCATTGCGCTGTGCCAACTGTGATATCGAAATCCTCTGGACGCCTGTTATCGCGCGCGCCGTGGCCTATTGCTGTACCGGTTGCGCTGCTGGCGGCCCCTGTAACTGTGATTATTCGCAGTACCGTTCGGTCACTATTTCGGGTGTCATTCATTACTATCCCGATGCCAGTTGAGCTGGCGTGTGACACACCGGGATAAATGCCGGACACCGATTATGCCCGTTAAAACTTTGTTGTATTGAAAAGGAGTATAGCTCGTGGCACAAAAGATTCGTCCTGTTGGCGACCGTGTGGTCGTAAAGCCCGCTGCCAAAGAAGAAATCACCAAAAGCGGTATCGTTATTCCTGACACAGCCAAAGAGAAGCCCCAGGAAGGGACTGTCGTCGCGGTTGGCAGCGGTCGCCTGTTAGACAATGGTGATCGCGCAGTTATGGATGTGCGCGAAGGTGATCGCATCCTGTTCGCCAAGTATGGCGGCACCGAGTTCAAACTGGATGGCGAAGAGTATCTTGTATTGAAAGAGAATGACATTCTTGCCATTATTGGCCAGGCATAAGGAGTTAGAGTATCATGGCAAAACAGCTTATGTTCGACGAGGAAGCTCGTCGTTCCCTGAAAAAAGGTATCGATATTTTGGCCGGAGCCGTCAAAGCCACGCTTGGGCCGAAGGGCCGCAACGTTGCGCTCGACAAGAAGTTCGGCGCGCCTACCGTCACGCACGACGGCGTGACCGTCGCCAAAGAAATCCAGCTTGAGAACGCCTTCGAAAATATGGGCGCGCAACTCCTCAAAGAAGCTGCCACGCGCACCAACGATGTCGCCGGTGATGGCACCTCCACCGCCACCGTCCTGGCCCAGGCTATCGTCAACGAGGGGCTGAAGAACCTCGCCGCCGGCGCCAACCCCATGCAGCTCAAACAGGGTATCGACAAAGGCACCGAGGCCGTGGTTGAGTACATCCGCAATGTTGCCATCAGCGTCCAGGACAAGAAAGAGATCGCCCAGATCGCCTCTATCTCAGCCGCTGACGAGAGCATTGGCAATCTCATCGCCGATGTGATGGATCGCGTTGGCAAAGACGGCGTCATCACCGTGGAAGAGTCGCGTGGCATCAACTTCGAGACCGAGTACGTCGATGGTATGCAGGTCGACAAGGGCTATATCTCAGCCTACTTCGTCACCAACGCCGAGAAGATGGAAGCCTCTATCGACGATCCATACATCCTCATTACCGACAAAAAGATCAGCGCCGTGCAGGATATCCTGCCCCTGCTTGAAAAGATGACCCAGCAGGGCCGCCGCGAAATCGTGATTATCGCCGAAGATGTTGATGGCGAAGCCCTGGCGACCCTGGTCGTCAACAAGCTGCGCGGTATCCTCAACGTGCTGGCAGTCAAGGCCCCTGGCTTTGGTGATCGCCGCAAAGAGATGCTGCGAGACATCGCCGTACTGACCGGCGGCGAAGTGATCAGCGAAGAGATGGGCCGCCGTCTCGACAGCGCCACCCTCGCCGATCTCGGCCAGGCGCGCCGCGTGGTTTCCCATAAAGACGACACCACCATCGTGGAAGGCAAAGGCGACTCGGCTGACATCCAGGCGCGCATCCGCCAGATCAAAGCGCAGATCGAAGAGACCACCAGCGACTACGACCGCGAAAAGTTGCAGGAACGCCAGGCCAAACTCTCCGGCGGCGTCGCCCTGATTAAAGTGGGCGCTGGCTCCGAGGTCGAGTTGAAGTATCGCAAGACCCGTGTTGAGGACGCGCTTTCCGCGACCCGCGCCGGTGTTGAAGAGGGCATGGTTCCCGGTGGGGGCGTCGCCCTGTTGAACGCGGTTGAGGCCCTGGACAACCTGCGCCTGACAGGCGATGCCGCGACGGGCGTTAGCATCCTGCGCCGCGCTCTGGAAGAGCCACTGCGCCAGCTTGCCATCAACGGTGGCAAGGACGGTTCGGTCGTCGTCGAAGGCGTGCGCCGCGCTCAGAAAGAGTACAAGAGCGACAAGATCGGCTACAACGTGCTGACCGACAAATTTGAGGACATGGTTGCTGCCGGTATCATCGACCCCGCCAAGGTGACTCGCTCTGCCCTGCAGAACGCCACCAGCATCGCTGCGATGATCCTCACCACCGAGGCCCTCATCACCGACCTGCCAGAGAAGGAAAGGCCCGCCGCTCCGGCCATGCCTGAGTACTAAGATCGGGTGTGATAGTCCAGTTGCCAAAAGAAATCGCCGCTCCACACAATAGTGCGGGGCGGCGATTTTTATGTAAATGAGCCAGGGTGAAAGCAAAAGCTCAGAGGAGTTCACAGAAGCCCCGCTGTCATCCTGAGCGCAGCGAAGGACCTTCGCTTGCCCGGAGAGAGATCCTTCGCTGCGCTCAGGATGACAGCTAGCGGGGGGCGGCTTTGCCCCCGCCCTGGCTGGTTTTTTGCTGTTAAGATGTAAACTTGAATGAATCAAGCATCTTGCTGTAATACTTCGACATGGCCTCATCGTAGGCGCTGCTGGGTGCGTAGAACAGGATTTCATAGTAGTACACGGTATGCTTTACAGCCAGGCTGGCTACATGGAGGGAACTGGCCTGAGTCGGGACGAACAAAGCATCCTCTTCATCCCAGGATACACCGCCGATGGTACGGTTGGTTGGAGTGTTGGTCAGTATTTGCGGGCTGGGTAAATTGCTATTGGTCCCAAAGCTATTGATGAGACCTGTATTGACATCGTTTGTGTTGCTCAACTGTGCCGAGTTCGCTGCTGAGATTTGCAAGATGAACAGGGTAACGGGAATTTGAGTTGATGGACGGAAAGCAATGTCCTTGTCCCCGCTAGTTGACTGTTGAACTTTCCCCTGTGTCCAACCCGCAGGAAACTGTATTGAGATTCCTAAATCGGAGCTTACGCCTTGTTGAAAAGCGAGAGGGGTGGGTAGTTGGTTGCCCGTCGGAGCAGGCGTTGATGATTGCGCCCCCGGCGTCGGTGTCGTTTTAGCCACTGGAGTGAGCGAGATTGCACCTGCTGACTGCTGCGAGCCATTCGCGCGATTCTGGAGCGCCACCGCTCCATAGCTCAGCCCGCCGCCGACCAGAATACTCGCAAAAAGCAATAAGAGAACGGCGGGTAAACTCAATGAACCCGGTTTGCGTTTGCGTCCGGGACGATCTGACTCCAACTCATGAAGGGAATCATCACGGTCATATGCAGTCTGCGTCGCTACTTTGTAGGGAAGGGGCACAGAAGCCGTTGACGGCCATTGCGGCGTTCCTGCTGGTAAGTATGAGAAAGTGGATGTCCGAGATTGCACGGGAGATGAAGAGGAAACGGGCAAGCCGCATTGCGAACATATAGTGGCCGAGTCCGACAACTCCGTATTACATCGAGGGCAGAACATGTGTCCTCCATTTCCTGGTTGTGATGCTATTCTTGCGTCTTCACCAAACGACAATCAAAACGTACTACGCCATTCTGTCGATCCGTGATAACTTTGACAACTTCAAGCTCTATTGATTCGCCAATAGATACAGGAATATCGACTTCATCTAAGACACGACACTCGAAGTGCCGCCCTGGGTCGGTCGTATCAGCTATAACGCAGCGAACGTAACTATGTTCACTTCCTTCAAATACGGTCGTTAAACCAGGCGTTTTTTCTAATAAGATGCCGGCGCGTGTCATGCTTTCTAATATCCCCTCATTATACGGTATCTGAGAGTACTATAGAGAATGAAGCGCAAAATGTCAATATCGCGTATTCATTTGTATTACGTAGAAGGTTTCAATAGAGAGACGCGATTTATCGCGTCTCTGGAAATTGCCCGGAAAATTTACCGTTGACGCTCTTTCCATGCTGTGCTACACTCCTACCAGGAAAGATGTGGAAGGCGATTTTGTTCCTGTGCCAGTGTTTTCTTTACGCCTCCGCGAACAACTTTATTATCTTCTGGAGGATGAATCAGTGCCAACTATTACTTTTGTGCGTGAGAACAAGCAAGTTGAAGTGCCTGAAGGCGATTCTGTTCGCTATCCAGCGTTGGAGAATGACGTACCTGTTTATTGCGGGCTGTGGAAATTTGCGAACTGTCATGGCAACGGGTTGTGCGGAACCGATCGTGTTATTGTCTCTCCTTCAAGCAATACCAACCCGCTCACGCCTTTTGAAAAATTTTGGCTGCGCAATGATCTCAAGAAAACCCCCAATATACGTCTATCGTGCCAGGTTCAGGTCTTTGGCGATGTCAATGTAGATACGCGCTGCGGCTAGGGAGCCAGGGCGGGGGCAAAGCCGCCCCCCCGCCCTGGCTCCCTTTCACTGGTAGGTTTTTTAGGAAAGGGGCCAGCGAGTGGGAGGTGTCATCCTGAGCGCAGCGAAGGATCTCTCGTCGGCAGCACGCAGATCCTTCGCTGCGCTCAGGATGACACCTCTGGCGACCGGCGCATTTCAAGAAACCTCCCAGTGAAAGGCCCTGGCTACCTGGTTGTAGCTGGCTCGACGACGAAGTACAGTTGCGCGGCCAACTGGTCGTTCCAGTATATTTCAACCATTCCTTCTACTGGTGTGGCGAATACCTCGCCAGCATTGCCATTCACACCGTTTTTCGCCTGGGGTTGGGATATAGCCCTCTTTAAAACGAAGTAGATGTTGCCGCCAGTGAACCATTTGACGGTGACGTAGCCCGCTGCATTTGAATGCACGCTATAGGTCAGGTAGATCTTCTGGTTGACGGTGAACGTGTTGGTAGCGTTTTTAGGATAGCCAGAATTCGGATCGATGGTCGATGCGGTAGCTACCGAGTTGATAATGTTGCTGGCTGGTCCTCGAATAGTATTAACAGTCGGAGTCGGCAGCAGGACTGTAGGCGAAGGCTTGATATTCGGCTGACGAGGGTTTGTTATCTGCTGCAAGAAGGAGAGCTTACCGGTCGCTTTAGCATAATAAATGCCTCCCGCGAATACAAGACCAATTACCACGATGAAGCTAATCAGGCCACTGATGACACGATAGCGCGGGATAATGGCGCGTGGTTTGGTATACATTGGCGGCACATAAATCGGGCCATCCGCCGCGGACTGAGCGGGAATCATCGCGCCGCCCCGTTGGAGAGTAGAAAGTGTAGTGCCTGGCCCCATCGCATAAGGGACCGGTTGTTGTCCTCCTGTGTACGGAACCGGCAAATTGGAATTAAGCGAGGGCTGTCCGTTGGCTGACCCCTGCGCAACCTGCGGCGCCATAACTTGCGCCCACAGCGAGTTATCGTGTACCTGTGACGAGCCGGGAGAAACGTTAGTATCCCATTCGCCGCTGGATGCAGGAGTCATTGGGCCTCCCCAGTAACTCCCCGGCGATTGCGCAAAACCGCCGTTCTGCCCCCCTATTAAAGGAGAACGCGCGTTGCATTGCGGGCAGGGCATGGTATTAGCCGGTCGAAACGTATTGCAAGATGGACAAAGCATTGATAACTTTCCTCGCTGTATTCAATCTCCAGGACTAACATAGCCGTAACCCTGCTAATCAAGGTAGCACCGCCAATTATACTGGTCAAGTTTTGTTGGGCGTCGTAGGGCAAATAGGCTATCATATATTATAGAGTAACGTAGTTCATCGTATGTCTTGCGTCTGGAAACAGTTGAGATCATGCCAGAAACACAGGAACAATGGTATAACCGGCAAGCCATTGAGCTACTGGCCCATCACATTCCATTTGAACGCGATGCCGCCAGTAAATCAGAACAGATTGAAATGTTACGCGGGCTGGTGTTGCGTCATGGGCGCGAAATGGACCCGGACTATTTCGGCTTTGAGGCCCGCAGCGAGCTGATACGCCTGGGCCTCTGGGATCGCATCGGGCCTGCTTAATTTGTGCTATGATACTCACACGAGGTAACCTCGCAGAGTGATGATGTGCATAGTTTTTCAAGGGGGCGATGATGCTCAAAGATACGCTGTTGTATCTTGCTCAAAATGGAACGGTACGCAATTTCGTCATACATAATCGCGCCACACGCGGTGTTTCCCGGCGATTTGTAGCAGGCGAGACATTGGACGATGCTATCGAGGCAACGCGCGCGCTCAATTCACGCAAGCTGCACGTCTCGCTAGATCACCTCGGCGAAAACGTCACGGACGCGCAAGAAGCCCTGGCGGCTGCTCAAGACTATATCGCGATTCTTGACCGCATTCAACAGACGGGCGTCGATGCTAATATCTCGATCAAGCTGACCGCGTTGGGATTGGATATTTCGCAGGAATTATGCGAACAGAATGTCTGCCAAATCTTAGAATACGCGCAGCCCTTCCCCATTTTCGTGCGTATCGATATGGAAGGCTCGGCCTATACCGCGCAGACGGTGGATGTCACCCTGCGGATGCATAAGCAGTTTGAACACGTAGGAACCGTCATCCAGTCCTGTATGCATCGCAGCAGGAAAGATGTAGAAGAGCTTATTGCGCAGGGCGTGCGCGTGCGCCTGGTGAAAGGCGCGTACAAAGAGCCAGGTACCGTCGCCTTCCAGCAGAAAAGCGATGTCGATCAAAATTATGTGCGCCTGATGATGCAGCTTTTACTGCACGGCAACTATCCCGCCCTTGCCACACACGACGAATCCATCATCAACGCCGCCTGCAAGTATGCGCGGGATAACGGCATCGATAAAACGGCGTTCGAGTTCCAGATGCTGTATGGCATTCGCCGGGATTTACAACAAAAATTGGTGAGCCAGGGCTACCAGGTGCGCGTCTACGTTCCCTACGGTTCGCAATGGTACCCCTATTTGATGCGTCGCATGGCCGAACGCCCGGCTAATCTGGTTTTTGTAATGAGCAATGCTGTGCGGCGCTAAACGCGCTTTCATGCCGCCGCAAAGCGGTGAGCATAAGGAGAAAGCAATGCCGGTCTTTCCATTTAACGGCCACTGGCCCACCATCGCCAATGATGTTTTTATAGCGCCGGGAGCCATGATTATTGGCGATGTTACTATTTCCGGGGGCGCGAGCATCTGGTACAACGCCGTAGTGCGTGGCGATGTGGCTCCCATCGTGATCGGACGAAACACGAACATTCAGGATAATTGCACGTTGCACGTCGATGCCGGCGCGCCCCTGACCATCGGCGATGATTGCACGGTCGGACACGGCGCAGTAGTGCATGGCGCGACGATAGAGCATCATGTGTTGATCGGTATGAAGGCCGTCGTGCTTTCACATGCGCGGGTCGGCTCGAACACCATCATCGGCGCGTGCGCCCTGGTAGTCGAACACAAGGTCATTCCAGAAGGCGTGCTTGCTATCGGCATTCCTGCCAAAGTTGCCCGCCCCCTGACATCCGCGGAATCCGAACATATCATCACGAGTGCAGAGGGCTATGCCGAACGTGGCAAGTTGCATCACGCCTCTATTCGTTCATCGCAGGAATGAATCGCAGAAAAGAAAGAATCGTATTATCATGATGGCGACCCTGGGCAAGCGCCTGCAATTCGCGCGCGCCTTGCAATCGCGTCCCTATGCCATGATCTGGATTGGCCAGACCATCTCTAGCCTGGGTGATGGTATTTTCTACATTGCCCTGGCCTGGCAGGTTTTGCTGACGACCCACTCCGGCACAGCTATGGGCGTTGTACTGATCGCAGGGACGATTCCCAGATTGGTTTTCGTCCTGCTCGGAGGAGTCGCGGCAGACCACTTGCCGAGAAGGCTGATTATCCTCTGGTCAGATGGTGGGCGTGGCCTGGTTGTGCTGCTCATCAGCATCCTGGGCTTTACAGGCTACCTGCAATTCTGGCATCTCCTTGTTGAATCGTTGATCTTTGGCATCGTCGATGGCTTTTTCAATCCGGCCATCATGGCGATTACGCCCGATCTTGTCGAAAAAGATGATCTGGCCTCGGCCAACGCGCTCATCTCATTGAGCGGCAATGTAGCGCAGTTGCTAGGTCCTCTACTGGGGGCAGGCCTGATCGCTTTGGTTAACCCGATGGGAGCCTTTGCCGTCAACGCTCTCAGCTTCTTTATCTCGGTTGCTTTCCTGCTATCTGTGCGCATCCCGGAGCGACACGTAGCCAAAACTCTTGAGATACAAGAAACTGCTGAAGAAGGGTTTCCTGGCATGGAGGCCAACCTGATCGCCCCTGTGCCGGAGGAAATACCAGGAAAGCAAAAAGGTTTTCGCGGCGTGATAGCGGATGTCAGAGAGGGGCTAGTCTATGTACGAAATACACGCTGGCTATGGGTAACAACGCTCAGCGCGTCCGTCGGTAATATTGGTTTCACGGCAACGTTGGCGGTTGCTACACCCAAACTGGTTCACGATGTATATGGTCAGGGGGCCTGGCTGTTTGGTCTGATTAGCGCGACCGGGGCCATCGGTTCAATCATTGCCCTGCTTTTGATCGGGCAAGCTACGCGCCTGAAGAAGCGCGGCCTGTTGTCCTATCTTTCGCTTGCCTTAAGCTGCATCGGTATTCTGCTGTTCGGCCTGCCCTTTCCTCATGGCGTAGAGCCGCTCATTGCGTCTCTAGCAAGCGCCCTGGTTGGTTTTGGCCTGGCCTTCTTCAATACCATCTTTTTCACTATCCTGCACGAAACGATTCCCGGCGATAAACTGGGGCGCGTCATTAGCCTGGACGCACTCGGCTCGTTTGCCATGATTCCCCTGGGCGAGGCGCTGGGCGGCATCATGACCGACCGCATCGGCCCGGCTCAGGTCTTCGTCTTCTTCGGCCTTTTCAACCTGGCGAACGTGCTGATCCCGCTATTGGTGCGCGAGGTGCGCCAGTTGGAATAACCGCCATGCATTGTCAATCATCATATGATCGATGAAGAACGCTGTCATTCTTCGCTGCGCTCAGAATGACAGAGGGCGAGCGGTATCTATTCCACCTCCAAAATGTAAAGCGTCGAATAGTGCTGAACGAACTCAGAATGACAGAGGGCGAGCGGTATCTTTTCCACCCTACCTATCATCATGCGTTAGCTCGTCAGCGTAACCACAGCTGCATTGCAAGCGAGACGGTCAGAGATTACCCGCCTGTTGTGTAAGCATGGTCTGTTGAAGTGGAGAATCGGTTGTGAGGGTAAGCTTGTAGGTGACATCAGGAAAAACGATGGGTGGCGCGAAGAAGGACATCAGCGCGCCGCAGAGCAGCACGCCCGCGCCCAGCGCTGCCAGGATATGCATGGCGTGTTTCAGGCTGTTCTCAGTTTGCTCCAACGCGGAATGACGGGCGCGTCTCCCCGGCAAATCAGCATTCACAACCGTCAGTAGCGCCACCTGCTGCCGTAGCGCGGGTCGCAAATAGAAGAAGCTGAAGAAGGTGAAAATCAACAGGAGGGCGAAGAGTAGCAGCATGACCAGTAGCGAGCGCCCATAGGCATCATTCAGCCATTGCTGCGCGTTACTGATGGTGGTCTCCGCCAGAAAAAGACTGCCGAGCAGCGCTAGTGCAAGCGACGCCAGAGCCAGGGGCATGTAATAGCGCAGCAGGTGAAGCAGAAAATCGCCATGGTGGTCTGGTTTCAGCGTGGTCAATGGTGGAAGTAGCACAAACCCCAGGTAAGCAGCTCCTCCAAACCATGCCGCCTGCGCCAGCAATTGCAGCCACGCCAGGATGGTCGCGCTATAATGCGCCTGTGCCAGTTGCGCTGTGTTGTTAGAAAAGGCCAGCGTCAGCAATATCAACGCGGCCAGCGTCAACCAGGCGATTGTGTGCCAGCGCGCAACGTTTCCCCTGCGCGTAACTCTCGCGGGCAAAGGGCTGGCTACGACCGGCGTCGAGGGAAGCGGGACAATCAAAGGCGACGCCAATTTTGGTTGCTCTGTTACATCCCCCGATTCTTCCCTTGCCGGACTTTCCTCTTGTTCCCGCTCTTCCATCACCTTCATACGTAGTTGACCGGGGCGGCTGGCGCGCTTATGAGAAATAAGACTTGCTGCCCGTCGCCGGGTCTGCTCCCTGGTTGTCCACCACAAAAAGCCGAGCGCGATACAAATCAGGCCCATACGCGCCAGCCAGAACGCGCCATAGCTGCTTTCAAACACAACCTGGCGAATTGTCCCCACATCGATGCCGCCCTGGGCGTGTGCCTGCGTCAATAACGCGCCGCGCAGCGCCAGGTTGATAATTTCGCCTACCAGGATTGCTGACAGGCACAACCATTGCAGCGGTCTTCCCCTTTTGCGCAGGGCAGCAAGGACTCCGCCTTCAGTATCTTCGCCACTGGTTCCCGCGCTCAGCAGCAGCAGCCCTTCCATCGTTACCAGCCCGACCCAGAACAACAGGGCCAGCATGGTCAGCCACTCCCACATGACCGAGAGCGCGCCTTGCAAATTCAACTGTGGCATGGTATTGCTGGTACTCGGCCCCAGGATAGGCGTGCCAGTCAGCCCCGTTACCGGTGTGCCTACATTGAAGCCGATCAGGCCAGTGGTGGCATGACCATCATCCAGCGCCAGCGCGCTCCATTTCACCTGGTAACTACCCTGTGGCAAACTGGCAGATGCAATGAGCGGCGTGTCCAGTTCTCGCGCAGAATTGGCAGGTATATAACTATGCCCCGCGTCAATCTCGCTGCCATTGGCCGGGCCACCCGGCGCGAAAACAAACACGCGCGCGTTACTGGCCGTGCTAATATCTGCATTGAAAAAGATACGTATTACAGATGGTGTAGTGGCAATGGTCGCACCGTCCACCGGGTCAGACCCGACCACGAAGGCATGCGCGAGCGCGGCTGGCGCCCGTGAAAAAAACGGCAGCCAGCTCAACCCCAGTAATATGCTGAGGCCGATGGTCAACATCGCCAACAGCCTCAGATAGCGTCTCCCTCGCATCAAATCCCTCGCAGATGTGCTTCGCATGTCCTTAGAGATTGTACATCTGTCATAGTGAGTCCGCAAGTGGCGCTTCTCATGTTACTCCCGGTTCTGGAAGGCCGTAATTTGTTGATATACTCCGCTTTCGTTATAATAATACCTGTAAACTACACACAAAAGAGCAACATACATGAAAAAACACAACTGGTTATCATCCCTATCGCGCCTGTTCCTCTGGTCGCATGTAATCGGCGTGATCGGGTTTTATATCATCCTGTGGCTGCGTACCGCCCCGGCTAAAGAAGACCGCGCTACACTGGAGCCATCGAAACCCAAAAATACCGCGCAGCCTGAAAGCAATCCCCTGGTTTCGGTAATCGTGCCTGCGCGTAACGAGGAACGCAATATCCGGCGCTGTGTGACCTCGTTGCTGGAACAGGACTACGCGAACCTTGAGGTGATCGTGGTGGATGATGGCTCGACGGATGCCACGCCGCGCATATTGGAAGAGATCGCGCAGAGCCACCCGCGCGGAAGCCTCCTCTTCGTGTTGCGCCTGCGCGATAGCCTGCCCGCGGGATGGGCGGGCAAACCCCACGCTATCTATCGCGGCACGCAGGAGGCGCGTGGAGATTGGCTGCTGTTGACCGATGCTGATACATGGCACGCGCCCGCCGCGCTCAACTATGCTGTATGCAGAGCCATTGACGAACAGCTAGACCTCCTATCACTGGCTTCGCGGCAGGAGTTGCCAGGCTTCTGGGAGCGCGTGGTAATGCCGATGGCCTATCTTGGCATCATGATGCAATACCCGCTCCGGCAGGTAAACGACCCGTCCAGCCCGGTAGCCCTCGCCAATGGGCAATTCATCCTCATCCGTCGCGCTGTGTACGATGAACTGGGCGGCTATGCGCGTCCTGAACTGCGCGATACGCTGCTGGATGATCGTGACCTGGCGCAAGTCGTCAAACGCCAGGGCTACCGGCTGCGCATGTTCGATGGGCGCGGGCTGGTGCATGTGCGTATGTATCGCAACCTGCGTGAAACCTGGCGCGGCTGGCGTAAAAATACCTTTCTGGGGATGCGCGGTGGCCTGGCTTTTACCATCGTCACACTGATCGGCTTACCTGTGGTGGCTATTGCCCCGTTTTTATTACCTGTGCTGGCCTGGGCGCTGAACCGATTTCCCGCCTTCAAGCAACAACCTGTCGCGCCGCCCGAAGTGGCCCTGGCAACCCTGCTCGAACTGGCTCCCCTGCTGGCCTATCGCCGCTGGGTGAATAAAGAATTGGACGTACCCTGGTATTATGCCTTGACGCATCCACTGGCAGGCGCGATTTTTGAAGGCATCATCGCGCAATCGGCATGGCGCGTGCTGACACGTAAAGGCGTTGATTGGAGCGGTCGGCAATATTATAACGAGAAGGCTTCCAGGGCGAGGACAGAGCGGCCCTGGTGAAAAAATACCCATAGACAGATGTGAATAGGGCGGGTTATAATACAGCTAGAACAATATGACTCCTGGGAAATTAGGGATGAGAAGGAGATCAGTTGCTATGCGCGGGTGCTTGTGGAGACTATTTCAGCTGCTCGTATTGGGCGCTATACTATTTGGGCTTCTCGTAATATTCTTGCCCCAATTTTTAGCGCGTGCTGGCAATTCCCTGCTCACTAACGTAAATAGCAGCGCGGCTCCTATATCTGGATTGGCGCAATTCATCCCTGCAAACTTTTTGGATAAGAACAATAAGCTCCAGATTTCTCTTAGCGGGCTGGCTGCCAATAAGCAGTACGACGTAACGCTTGACCCGGGTACATGCGGCAACTCTGGCTACATAGATGTTGGTCTTGTCACTTCGGACAGCAGCGGCAACGTTACAACTACCTTTAGCCTGTCTCCTCTTAATAAAAGCAGTGGTGGCTGGTTTGTCGATGTCCACAGTGGAGCAAGCGCGAGCGATTCTGTACTGGCTTGTAGTCAGTTGAACACCAATGATGCCAGCGCCGCCGCCGAGGTGAGCAACACCACTCTGCAGCTTTCGCCGGGTCCTTCCGATCTGACGAATGCGCAGGTGACGCCGGGCCTGACAACGACAAATACTACTCCCAAAGGCTTTCCCCAGACCGGCGCAGATCCGGGCAGCAGCAATAGTTACGATAACAACGCCTACCCGCGCAAGTACTAAAGTCAGGAGCGACGCATCACCAGTACCTTGAAATTGCCCATGCCTGCCGGGTCCATCAACGCGGCAACGCCCTGGCGCAGCGCATACCAGCGTAGCAAGGCAATCTGGCCTTCGTCGCTGGCGCGGTCCGTCACCGATGCCGCGTAATCACGCATGCGCATACGTTCCAGTTCCTCGGAAATGCCCATGTTTTGCAGCCAGTCATGCTGCGTGGTAAAAGCGTTTAGACGCAGACCATGTCGCCGTCCTTCCTCGATCAACGCGCTGAAATTGACGTGCGCCGTAATATCTTGTTGACCTGGCCGCAGAAGGGGACGGTCGTTAAGCGTGTGGTTATAGTAGCAGACCAGAGTACCTTCCCGGCGCTCTCGCGTATATAAGGCTCTGGCCTTGTCGCCATAATCAATGGTAAACACGAAGCCCCGTTGCAATAGAGTGGACGCGCGCTCCATCCAGCGCAGCGCATCCAGGTTGATCTCCGCTCGCCACCCATCGCTATAGCTTCGCCAGGGAACGCGATAGCCATCCAGGTATTCCTCGCATACCGCATTGTCCGGCTCTCTGAGCGTTTCTACCAATCTCCCATGCTGCACACCAATAAATATTTCGTATAGTCTTTCGCCATGCTTCTCTACGATATGCACCGGAAAAGCGTCGATCAACTCGTTAGAAAGTATTACAGAGGGTGCAGCGGTTTCATGTGAGGTGGTATGAGCCGCTGTGTCGCGCGCGTCTTGCCCCGCGCGTATATCCTCAATCCGGTAATCGAGGGCAGCGTAAAAATCGGGTGACTCTTTTTCCGCCCATTCGCGCACGCCCTGCGCCAGGTGGCCTCGTCCCGCGCCCTGTTCCAGCGCGACAAACGAGCGTGGTCGCTTCAATTGCTCCCACATGTGTTGTAACTGGCGTCCCATACAGAGAGCAAACAACGTGGAAAGATCAGTGCTGGTAAAATAATCCCTCTCTTCCCAGCCCATCTTGTGCGTCCCACTAACATAGTAGCCGCAGCCGGGTTCATACAGCGCCATTTGCATATAGGCAGCGAAGGATAGCGCCCCTTCATGCGCGATGCGTTCGAAAATGCGCTGCTCTAGTTCTGTCAAACTCAAACTGTATCTCCGTGCTGTGAGCCAGTAGCGACACCCCTTGCGGGTGTCCCGTCCTCAGCGTTTTACCGGCGCCTGGACAGAATGGAGAACGAGACGGGACACCCGCAAGGGGTGTCGCTACTGGCTTGAGATGTTGCCGAAATCCACGACTAAGAGGTCCAGGGCCATCTCCGGGGTCATGCGGCTGCGTTTGAGGGCGGCGTCGGTTGCCAGTAACTGGCGATAGGCCCCTTCCAGTTGCGCGGTTTGAAATTTCCCCACCTGGCGCAAAGCTTTTTCCGCCACGAAAGGAGCCATACCCGTCGCCGAAACGATTTGTTGGATGCGCAGTCCTTCGTTTGCCAGTTCTTTCACCAGCAGGAGCGAGCGCACCTGCGAAGTGATGGTGCTGATGAGTTTGAGGGGCGGTTCGCCATCGGCCAGCAGGTCGTGCAGTAAATCCAGCGCCTGTTTGCGGTTGCGCTGCGCCAGGGCGTCGGTCAGGTCGAAGATACGCGCCTCCTGCGCCGACGCGGAGAGCAAGCGCACATCTTCGACATCGATACTGGCGCGGTCTCCCACGTAGGTTGCCAGCTTGTCGATCTCGTTTGCCAGCATACGCAACTGGCTTCCCGTGAAATTCGCCAGTAACGAGGTAGCTTCGTCCGTAATTTTGACGCCAAGCGCCTGCGTCCGCTTATGAATCCAGCTTTCCAGCGCGGCTCCCTTTGGCAGAGTGCATTGGATGACCTTGCCGTGGTCGTGGGCCGCTTTCAGCAGTGGACTGCTGGCAGGCAGTTCCTCATCTACAAGCGAAATCAGCGTGGTTGTCTCAGGGAGACGGGCAAGATAGTCGGCCAGCCCTTTTTCAAAGCCGCCGCGGGTTTCGGTGGAACTTTTGCTACTCTTTTTGCCTTTTTTCGGCTTATCGGCTGCCGCGTTCGCGCTTGCATCCTCGCCCTTGCGCTTCTTCGGCAACCCTTCGAGCACCACTAAGCGCGCACCGGTCAGAAATGGAAAGGTGTCGCAGGTTGCGATAAGCGTAGGCAGTGGCGTTTCTCCACCAACATACGTGTCGCTATTATAGCCGTAATCTCCCTGTTTCCGCAGCTTCTTCAGGTGTTCTCGACAGGTAAATTCGTCGTTGCCATGCAATAAATAGAACATAACTGTCCGTTACTCTGAAGCAGATACGGGCCTGCGGTAGTCGCGGCGCGTCAGCCTGGCAACGATCAAATCGGCAAGAATGCCACCGACCAGCCCGGCGGCAGAGTTGAGGAGCAGCGCACCAAAAAAGACTGAACCGGGATTCGCTCCAGGCAATACCGAATCGAAAATCAACTCGCCAACCCAGGCCAGGATTACGAGGAAGCCAAGAAAACTACCAATAAATGCGCCAAGTACCACAACCGCGCGTCTCTTTACCGCGCTCATCCAGAATGCCAGGAAC
>DAHVFL010000400.1 GCA_027316975.1 Chloroflexota bacterium
CAGCATACCAGTGGCCTGGGCCGCACGAAAAACAGGTAATCGATGAAATGTTGGAGAATCGTGATTCAGCGCATTGGGAAAAGTGCAGTGATCTTATGAAATGGTTAATTATAAAGGAAGCAAGCAAATATACTACCCCCTTTACCGCCGATCTTGTGGATGAAATCTGGCAAAATGCTATGCTGTCGGTAGTGATTAACCTGCCACATTTCCGTTTTGAGAGCAAATTGACCACCTGGCTGGTCACTATTGCCCGCACGCGTACTATTGATGCGCTGCGTTTACATACACGGACTATACGCACAAACGCTCCTTTGAACACACTGATAGAAGGAGAAGAGAGCGAAGAAGTCGCTTACGGGATCGAAATGTCAGGGATTTTAGAGGAAGTATGCATCACAGGAGAAGAATTGCGCGCTGTTTTGGCTGAGATCTCAGTCTATATCAGCTCCCATGCCAAACCCGAACGCAATCGTAAAATTGCGGAAATGGTGCTTTTCGCAGGACACACGCTTGAAGAGACTGCGCGCGAGGTTGGAGTATCCTCAGCCGTGGCAAGCTATGTGATTCGAACTCTCCGTCAACATTTACAGGAAAAATTCAGAACCCCGCCTCCTCCAGAATAACCTCTATTTTACGCTCTGATCTCATCCGCCTCTATCGGCCAGCAAAGGCGCAATTATACCGGCCTCTTCTGCCTCACGCTTCAGGTTCTGCACTCCTGTTACCATCGACCGGCAACTTTGGCAATTTTGCAGGTGTTCTGCAAGCCCCGGATACTTCTTTTTAGCTTCTTCGTCTCCCCATAGTTCGATGGCTTCAACATAAGCCGGAATGTCTTGCCGTATGTGTGTTTTCTCAATAATGCTTGTAATCCGTGAGATCAACTTCGCGATAGGTTCCTCAGTAATACCAACTTGCCTATCCTGATCGAGTTCAATAGCCAGCAGCGTTCGCAAAGCATCCTGGCAAGCCAGGCATTCAGCAAGATGCCCCACCATTCGCTCCTGGTCATCTGCATTCAGGTGTCCTTCGCCTTTTACCAGATCAATCAATACAAGGAGGATATGTGGAGGCTGATCGAGTTTATAGCTATCTTGCGCTATCATCGCGTTTACCCTTTTCCTGCTCATGTTCGATTTATCTCCTTGCTTTCAATCGCTTTAATCGTTAGAACCACACTATGCGCTACTTCTTACTAACAAACACTCTGCTCAAGCTTTTAAATTTTTATAGTACTTTCGTCTAATTACCTTTGTATGTATCTATTTTCTCTGGCAGAAAGCTTAACCCTCTTCCAGCTTGCATAGCTTTCATTACTATTACGTAATTTCCCTGATTATTAGTGACTTTCTTTCTTCAGTTAATTTGACAGGAAATGCCTTGACGAACTAATAACAGAACTATATCATGTGTTTATCATCTTTATTCAGTTCTCAATTTGAGATGAATAAAGAAAGTGAATCTCTTGTATAATGGCGATTTGTGTCAGGAATCTTACTATGAACACCGAGGAATCACCAGTTGGGAAAAATATTCCCAGCAAACCTTTTTCCCGTCTTAAACAGGAACGCGAAAGACGGGGCTGGTCACAGGGTGATGTAGCTAAAAAGATCGGCACCAATCAGATCAACATCAGTCGCTGGGAAAATGCTGCTACCACTCCGGGTCCATACTTTCGCCAGAGGCTGGGAGACCTTTTCGGGAAAAGTCTCCAGGAACTGGGCCTGTTTTCAGAAGTTGAGGATAGTGACTCCGCGCCAGGAAGGAGTACTTCACCCTCTTTAGATGCTCATACCCCTGTGTCTATCTGGAATGTTCCCTATCGTCGCAATCCGTTCTTTACTGGCCGCGAAGAAATCCTCGTCAATTTGTTTTCGGCGCTGACCAGTAGCAAAAGAGCAGCATTAACGCAGGCTAAAGCGATCAGCGGCCTGGGAGGTATCGGGAAGACCCAGATTGCGGTCGAGTATGCCTATCGCTATCGTGACTCCTACGATGCTGTATTGTGGGTAACTGCATCTTCTCGCGATACCCTGATTACCGAATGTGTGCTGCTTGCCGTCTTGCTCGATGTACCGGAGCGATATGAACAGGATCAAGAAATTGTGCTGGCGGCTGTGAAAAGATGGCTGGTTGCGCATAAAAACTGGTTACTCATCCTTGACAACGTTGAGGATTTGCAGGCCGTCATTGATTTCTTGCCTGTAGATGGCAAAGGAAACATCCTCTTCACCACGCGCTTACAGGCTTTGGGACCTATCGGAGAAGGCATAGAAGTCGAGAAGATGCACATAGAGGAGGGAACCCTTTTCCTGCTGCGGCGCACTAAATTTCTTGCTTCTCATGCTCCGCTTAGCCAGGTTCCAGAACATATACGAGATCAGGCAACGGCTATCGTACACGTTCTGGATGCGCTCCCACTCGCCCTCGACCAGGCAGGCGCGTATATCGAGGAAACAAAGTGTGGCTTGCCCGGATACCTCAATCTCTATCGCACCAGGCGGAGAGAGCTTTTACTGCGGCGCGGAACGATACCCGTAGATCACCCTGAGCCTGTAGCCGCGACATGGTCACTCTCTTTTCAACAAATAGAAAAAGACAGCCCTGCTGCTGCCGACCTGCTGCGCCTGCTTGCTTTTCTCAACCCTGATACCATCCCTGAAGAGATGATCTCTGAAGGCGCATCCGAACTTGGCTCCCTGCTTGAACCGGTAGTCACTGACCCGCTCCAGTACGACGACGCCATTGAGAAATTGCTCAAGTACTCCCTGATCCGGCGTAACTCAGAGGCGCGCTTTCTGAGCGTGCATCGCCTGGTGCAGGCGGTACTCAGAGACGGCATGGAGAGCAAACAGCAGCGCCTGTGGGCTGAACGGGCTATACGCTCCATCAACCGTGCCTTTCCAGACGTTGAGGTTGCTACCTGGGCGCGATGCCAGCGCTACTTACCGAATGTAGAAACCACCACGCTCCATCTCCAGGAATACGGCCTCTCCTTTCCGGAAGCTGCGCATCTGTTAAATGAAGCAGCAACCTACCTGACAGCGCACGCGGAATACGCGCAGGCCCAGGAGCTTTTACAAAAAGCTCTCACTATTCGCCAGCACCTGCTGGAACCTCTGCACCCCGATACAGCTCTTACGCTGAATGACCTGGGGATGCTTTATCTCACACAGGGCAAGTATCAACAGTCGGAACCGCTTTTACAAAAAGCTCTTACTATTCGCGTGCAGGTATTGGGTTCGCAGCATCGCGATACGGCTACAGGTCTCAACAATCTGGCCTTGCTCTACTATGCCCAGGGGAAGTACTTCCAGGCCGAACAACTGTATCAACAGGCATTGCAAATTCGTATGAGCATATTCGGACCTGACCATCCCTCTGTAGCTGAATGCCTGGGCAACCTCGCGCAAGTTTACACGGAACTTGGGAAATATAAACATGCCGAGTCTCTCTATTTGCAGGCTCTAGATATTCAAATGCACACACTGGGGCCAGATCACCCCGACCTGGCACAAACCCTCAATAACCTCGGATTGGTCTACCGCTCTCAAGGAGAGTACTCGCAGGCAGAACGTTACTATCAACAGGCATTAAACATACAAGAACAGGCGCTTGGGCCGGATCACCCCCGCGTCGCGCAAACTTTTAGCAATATAGCACGTCTTTATCGCGCGCAAGGAGATTATGCGCGCTCCGAACCATTATATCAACGCGCCCTGGAGATTCAACAAAATGTGCTTGGCCCCGAACACCCCGATGTCGCAGAGAGCCTTTATAGCATAGCAAAACTTTACGAGTCACAGGGAAAATACCCACTGGCCGAGCAGTTTTGCCAGAAAGCTCTGAACATCCAGGAGCAAAGATTAGGCCCAGAGCATCCAACTATAGCCCATACCCTCGTCACGCTTGCAAAAATCTATCAGATGCGCGGGAACTACTCGCTAGCCGAGGAACTTAATCAGCAAGCTCTAACGATTCGAGAAAACGTTCTCGGCCCTGACCATCCCTATGTGGCGGTTGCGCTCAACAGCCTGGCTGAGGCGTACCAGGCACAGGGGAAATACCTCGATGCCAGACCACTGATTGCGCGGTCACTGGCGATCCGTGAAAAGTCATTGGGACGAGGACACCCATATATAGCCTACAGCTTGAGCAACCTGGCGGAAAATCATTTTTCGCAGGGAGACTATGCTCAAGCCGAGTCCCTCTATAAGCAAGCGCTGGCTTTGCGCGAGCAGTTTCTAGGTTT
>DAHVFL010000401.1 GCA_027316975.1 Chloroflexota bacterium
GCCTCATCCAGTCTCATCCCCGTTTGATCGAAAAGCTGCGCTCCCTCTACCGCTTGCGGCGCAAACGGCTACTCGCGCAGTTGAGCCGTATCAACGCGCAACAAAACCTGTTTGAAGAGATCTATGCTGGAGATGATGCCACTGTTTATATCTGGAGCCGGTTGCGGCAGGGCGAAGATGCCTTCTCGCTCTTCGAGAAAACGGGCATAGCGGGTGTGCCAGGCTCTGGTTTTGGCTATAGCGATGACTATATCCGCTTCTCCATCGGCGTCATCCCCGTACCCTGTATTGAATAACCTGGTGAATTTTACCAGTCAAATTGAGGAATGAAACGAACTATTCGCCCTGTCGCTGATGAACGTTGTCACTCACAACCGGTCCTGTCGTGTCACCTTTCACTGGGAGGTTTTTTGAAACGCGCCGATCTCGCCTGTCATGCTGAGCGCAGCGAAGCATCTCTCGCCGGGTCGCACGCAGACCCTTCGCTGCGCTCAGCATGACACCTTTCACCTCGCTGATGCCTTTCTGAAAAAACCTCCCGGTGAAAGGTCCTGTCACCCTGAGCGCAGCGAAGGGTCTCCGATACGTGGTGGCGCAGATGCTTCGCTGCGCTCAGCATGACAGGGGTGAAGGGCTAACAGGACGAAGCAACAGTGTCCCAACTGTCCCAACTTTAGCAACGAAGAATGCTGTTCCTACTGGCTCCGTTATGTTGGTATGAATAGGATGCGATTTATCGTGTCTCTACACACCTTCACCTCGCAACCGTAATGAATATGTATGCGAATTGTGATATGACGCCTTGCCGAAGGCCCGCTATAGATGATACTCTGATAGCAGGCATACCTTACGGATAGGATTGTCCTCGATATTTGTGAAATGTTTCACGTGAAACATCTATTGCGCCAGCGTTACTACGCAAGCAGTAATGTGCATTTGCGCTAACACCGTGTTAAAGGAGAAGATAGACTATGACTACTCGCATCGGCATCAACGGCTTCGGACGTATAGGGCGTCAGTCGATGAAAGCCCTTATGGAACGCTATCCACGCGAAATCGAAGTCGTGGCCGTGAACGATTTGACCGATACCAAAACCAATGCTCACCTTTTGAAATATGACTCCACGTATGGCCGTTTCCCCGGCGAGGTCGAGGCCACCGCCGATGCGTTGGTCGTCAACGGGCACAGCATCAAAGTGATTTCGCAGCGCGACCCGGCCATGATTCCCTGGGGTGACATGGGCGTAGAGCTGGTGATCGAGTCAACCGGTCTTTTCACCGACGCGGATAAAGCCGCCGCGCATATCAAGGGTGGCGCGAAAAAAGTCATTATCTCCGCGCCGGCCAAAGGCGAAGATCTGACTATCGTGCTGGGCGTCAATGATGCTATGTACGATCCGGCCAGACACCATATCATTTCTAACGCATCCTGCACGACCAACTGCCTGGCACCTGCCGCGAAAGTCATCAACGACGCCTTTGGCATCGAGAAGGGCCTGATGAATACCATCCACTCCTACACCAATGACCAGCGCATCCTGGACCAGGTTCACAAGGACCTGCGTCGCGCTCGCACAGCCGGGGCGAATATTATTCCTACCAGCACCGGCGCGGCTCGCGCACTGGCGCTGGTCATTCCCGAACTCAAAGGACGATTTGATGGTATGTCGCTGCGCGTGCCGACCGTGACCGTCTCGGTAGTTGATTTCGTGGCGACACTGCGTAAGGAGACCACTAAAGAGGAGGTCAACCAGGCTTTCAAGGATGCGGCGGCGGGCGCGCTCAAAGGTATTCTTGATTTCACCGGTGAGCCGCTGGTCTCGACCGATTTCCGTGGCGACTCGCATTCCTCGATCATTGATGGCCTGTCAACGATGGCCATCGGAAACATGATTAAGGTGATTGCGTGGTATGACAATGAATGGGGCTATTCCTCTCGCGTGGCCGACCTGACCCATTTCATCGCCCAAAAAGGATTTTAGGGAAACATCGCCATGGATAAGAAGACCGTTCGCGATAGTGATGTTGCCGGGAAGCGCGTCTTGATGCGCGTCGATTTCAATGTGCCGCTCGACGCGGAGCGGCACATCACCGACGATACGCGCATTCGCGCCACCCTGCCTACTATCCAGTATGTTCTCGATCATGGAGCCGCGCTCATCCTCATGTCGCACCTGGGTCGGCCCGATGGCAAGGTAGTCGAAAAGTTGAGTCTCGCGCCTGTTGCGCAACGGCTGAGCGAACTACTGGGCAGACCGGTTGAAATGGCCGGGGATTGTGTCGGGCCGCACGTTGAAGCGACGGCTAGAGCGCTTTCGGCAGGCCAGGTCTTACTGCTGGAAAATCTGCGCTTCCATTCGCAAGAAGAGAAGAATGATCCTGCCTTCGCGCAGCAACTTGCCGCGCTCGGCGAACTCTACGTCAATGACGCTTTTGGCACAGCGCATCGCGCTCATGCTTCGACCGAGGGTGTAACGCGCTTCCTGCCCGGCGTAGCTGGTTTCCTGATGGAACGCGAACTCAACTTCCTGGGTTCGGCTCTAGAACATCCGCAGCGGCCGTTTGCCGCTATCGTGGGCGGCGCGAAGGTGTCGGATAAAATAAAGGTTCTCGAACGCCTCATTGGTATGGTTGATATTTTGCTGATAGGCGGGGGTATGGCGAACACATTCCTCAAAGCCAGGGGATATGAAATCGGCGACTCGCTTTTCGAGGAGGACAAAGTGGAGATGGCGCGTGACCTGTCAGGCACGGCACGTCGCAAGACACTGACCATGTTGTTGCCGGTTGACGTGGTGGTGGCGGACCGCTTCGCAGCCGACGCGCAGCATAAAGTAGTCGCTGCTGATGACGTGCAGGCGGGTTGGCGTATATTGGATATTGGTCCGGCTACTATAGAGGCATTCCGCGCAACCCTGGCAGATGCGCGCACTATCATCTGGAATGGCACGCTGGGGGTAGCTGAATGGCCTGCATTTGCCAGGGGTACCGGTGCCATGATCGACATTCTGGCTCAGCGGACGCAGGCGGGCGCGACTACTATTGTCGGCGGCGGTGATTCGGCGGCGGCGGTAGACGCGGCGGGCGCGGCTGCGCATATGACGCATGTCTCAACAGGTGGCGGCGCGTCTCTCGAATTCCTCGAAGGACGTGTGTTACCCGGTGTCGCGGCATTACAGGATAAAAACGTATGAAAACACCTGCGCGTACCGCTATAATAGCGGGTAACTGGAAGATGAACTTTGGCCCACTGCAGGCAGCAACTTTCGCCGGGGAAATACTGTCAGACCTGGTGCCACTCGTTGAAGCATCCTCGCATATCATTTCGATCATCTGCCCGCCAGCTATCTCGCTGGCGGCAGTCCAACACGCCATGCGCGAACAGTATCACCAGCGTATCGAACTGGGCGCGCAAAATATGTACTTCGAGGAAAAGGGAGCCTTTACCGGCGAGCTGGCTCCCTCGATGGTAAGCGAACTATGCACGAGCGTCATTCTGGGTCACTCCGAACGCCGCGCTTACTTTGGCGAAAGCGACGAACTGGTCAACAAGAAAACGCTGGCAGCCCTGCGACACGGGCTGCGCCCGATTGTGTGCATCGGCGAGCGTCCAGATCAATATGACGCCGGTCAGACGCGGGAAGTAATTGCGAGCCAATCACTGCATAGTTTTGGTCGCTTGCCAGCCGAACATGTGAAAGAGGTAGTGATAGCCTACGAGCCGATCTGGGCTATCGGCACCGGTAAAGCTGCCACCGCGGAAGGCGCGGGTGAGGTAATTTCTTACATTCGCCAGCTTTTTGGTGAGATGTACGGTGATGAGGCGGCGCTGGCCGTGCGTATCCTCTATGGAGGCAGTGTGACCTCAGATAACATTGGTGAATTTATGGCTCATCCCGATATCGATGGCGCTTTAGTGGGGGGCGCGAGTATCAAACCGGACTTCGTAGAGATTGTGCGCAAAACAATTGAGACAGTTGGAATGTAACAAATGGAACAACGCAGATGTAACAGCGACGCTGTTACATCTGCGTTGTTCCATTTGTTACATTACCCCTCTATAACTTCTGTTTGCCAGACGCGCACAGCGCCGTCTTCGGCGCTATTCGCCAGCAGGCCATTTGTGCCGAATACTACGCCGTAGACCTCGATGCGATGATTGATGGTTTGCAGGGCGCGGC
>DAHVFL010000402.1 GCA_027316975.1 Chloroflexota bacterium
TCGTAGCAGGGTACAGGCGGGGCTTCGCCGCTCTCGCGGCCCCCCCGCCCTGGTTATTACGCGGCACCGAGGCGACGATAGCGGGCCTCGACGAACGAGTAGACGCCGTAAGCGAGCAACCCGAGCGCTACAAGGCCAAGCAATAACTGACCAAAGGGGAGTTTTTGGAGTTCTCCGATAGCGGCATCCAGACCTTTCGCCTTCTGAGGGTTAAACTGCACAGCAGCCACTATCAAGAAAATGCCGATGACGGTGAAGACGATACCAAGCGCGGCGTAACCTGACCTACCCAGCGAGATCATGGCTTTTCTCACCTGCGGCCTCAAATTGGAGAGGGCGAGGCGGCGCTGGAACTTTGCGCGGTAGGCTCTGGCATACAGGTAAACCGCGATTCCAAGCACAACAAGCCCGACAATCACCACCAACTGCACACCGAATGGAAGCGCAAGCAGTTTCGCCGTCGCGTCCTGAGTAGTGCTGGTTGTGCTGTTTCCGCCATTGCTGGTACCAGCAGCCAATTGGTAGGCTCCTAAAGCCAGGACGAGGTATGCGATACCGACAACGGCGTATCCGATACGCGCAACGATGCCCTTCGCTCTACGTCCTTCGCCCTCGGTATCGTAAATCCCCTGAATCAGGCTCCATAGACCAAAAGCGAGCAGGCCAATAGCGACAACAATCAGGATAAATTTACCGGGCGGCTGCTCGGAGATGGTGCGCAACGCGCCCTTCTGGTCTGTTGCCTGGCCGCCCTGACCAAGCGCCAGTTTGCCTGCTAAAAATCCGATAATAATGTAGACGACTCCCTTTGCCGCGTAACCCAGGCGCGCCAGGCCTCTCATGACACTGCTATTAGCAGCGTTGCGAGCTGTGCGTTGCGCTCCGCGTACCGGGTTAGGAATGGTTGTGTTGGAACTCATCGTCATTTCCTTTCAGCGACCTGAGTGCGAGGAAAGCGGAGCCAGGTCGCTCTATTCTCGGTCTTCATACTTTTTGGATATGTTTGTTATTTCCACAGACTGCTTTCCTCCGGTTCCTCTATCTCTGCTATCTACACGTTTGATGCAGATAAAAAGATGTGAGAGCAATCCTCCTCTTGTCCCTGATGAATTTTAACTTTTAAAGCCGGTTAATGTCATCCTGAGCGCAGCGAAGGATCTCGGTCCCCGGCCAGGCAGACCCTTGGCTGCGCTCAGGGTGACAAGGCATTCCCGATGCCTGGTGGTAAAAATCATCAGAATGTACCCCATTCTGATGTCGAAAATCATTAGTTACAGAGCGAACAGTTTGCATGATATGATGATGCTACTATGGGAAGCATAGATGAATATAAAGAGCAGGAGAAGCCAGATATGAAAGCTGTGTTGTGCAAAGCGTATGGGATGCCTGAGACGCTGGTCATCGAAGAGGTCGAGCCGCTGCGAGCCGGCAAGGGACAGGTAGTGGTCGAGGTGAAGGCGTGTGGCGTCAATTTTCCCGATACGCTCATCATCCAGGGGAAATACCAGTTCAAACCGGCCATGCCTTTTTCGCCGGGGAGCGAGGTCGCGGGCGTTGTCAAAGAGGTGGGCGAAGGGGTCAGGGGCGTCAGCGTGGGAGATCATGTGATTGCTTCCACCGGCTGGGGCGGCTTCGCCGAAGAGGTCGTAGTGGACGCGACCAAAATCATACCCATGCCTGCCGGCCTGGACTTCACGATTGCCTCTGCCTTCGTGCTTACCTATGGCACCTCGCATCATGCCCTGAAAGACCGGGCGCAGCTTCAGCCGGGCGAAACTCTCCTGGTGCTGGGCGCGGCTGGCGGTGTGGGTATCGCCGCTATAGAAATAGGTAAACAACTGGGCGCGCGTGTCATCGCCGCCGCCTCCAGCGACGAGAAGTTAGATGTATGCCGGCAGCATGGCGCGAGCGAGGTCATCAATTATGCCAGCGAGGATCTGCGCGAACGCATTAAACAAATCACTGGAGGGCAGGGCGTCGATGTGATTTTCGATCCGGTGGGCAGCAGCTACTCGGAGCCAGCGCTGCGCTGCATGGCCTGGAAAGGTCGTTTCCTGGTGGTAGGCTTCGCGGGCGGCGAAATCCCGCGCATCCCACTGAACCTGACGCTGCTCAAAGGCTGCTCGATTGTGGGCGTCTTCTGGGGCGCGTTTACTGAACGCGAACCGCAGCGCAACGCCGAAAACCTCAAAGAACTGATGAGCTGGCTGTGCCAGGGCATCCTGAAGCCGCATATTTCGGCCACGTATCCGCTCGAACGAGCCGCCGACGCGCTGTACGACATGCTGAATCGAAAAGTGTTGGGCAAAGCGGTACTCGTCCCGTAACGGTCAGAGGTTTTCCTTGAAGGGATGTGGTTACTGACCCTCAGAACTCCAACTCACCCGCCACTTGCTCTATAAACTCCGGCGTGATGTCGCGCTGGTTGATGATGCCGTACCAGCGTTCATCGGCCAGCGTGCGCGCGCGCAAGGTCTCTAAAGCTTGAACGACATCTTCGCGAGTTAGATGATTGGCGCGGGGGCTATGCGGCAGGTCCAGGCGATCCATGATAGCCACGATTTCACCTGGATTGTTATCTTGCAAGCGACTCATCAACTGGATGCCCAGGCCCACCAGCCAGCCATGCACGAAGGTACGGCGCGCCAGGTACTCGACGTTGTAGGCAAAGAAGTGTTCGGGGCCCTCTTCAGCGCGATAGTGGCCCAGGGGGATACAGATATCGTTGATTTCAAGGTAACATTCCACGATTGCACGTATGCCGTCATCAGATAGGGCGCGAATATCGCTGGCCGACTCGTCAAGGCGCTGCACTAAAGCTCGCGCGCGTTCAACGGCGGCGTGTACGTAGCCGCGTGGCTCCTGGCCCGCGGTATGAGCAAGCTGCCAGTCGAACGAGGCGGTGTGAATGGAGAGGATGTCGCCGCAACCGGCGATGTTCAATGCCGGTGGCGCTGCGCGGATCAGATCGTAATCGATCAGCACGAGTTCTGGCGTCACTTCGCCGATGTATTCGACCTTGCCCCGGTTGCGCACGCCTACCGCCTGTGTGACGTAGGCGTTGGTCGAGACGATGGTAGGGATATTGACCAGGGGGATGCCGCGTTTCCAGGCGATATACTTGCCCATGTCCATCGATTGGCCACCACCTACAGCGACAACGGTATCGCACGGCGGCGTGTTCGCTTCGAGGGCAATGGCGTTCTCAAGGTCCATATCCGGCACGTCGATAACGTGCGCGGGTGGCTTGCCGATGCGCTGGCTGACCACGTTCCAGGGTATGGACATGGTGGCAACGACGTAGCGACCGAATTGCGCGCCAACGTCGTTGGCGATACCGCGCCCAAATTCCAGGCGTTTGACGTTAGCATGAGGTAGGTGTTCGAGGATTGACATGGATATTTTTCTCCTTTACGAAACAGCGTTGAGCGCGTCGATCATAGTCTGGCAGAGTTGTTCGCCGGCTTCGGGGGCGACTTGAGTGGCTTCGCACTCGTAGCCGCCTTCGGTGTAGACTTCGGGCGTGGGAACGTAGCTGATAAAGCCGTTTGCCAGGCCGATTACAAGCGTGGTAGCAAAAGGCGAGCGTTGGCGGGCTTGAATGCCGTACTCGCAAAACAATTCTGCTGGTTCTGAGACGAGGCCAATGCTGACATGATCGCCCCGGATGCCAAAGGCGGTGATTTCGGCTGGTATACATGGCTGCTGTGTGCGTTCGCGGGCGTAGAGACGATAATGCGCTACGTTGAGGCGCATTTCGATATCCCAGACGCTTCGGGCATCGCCTTCACGGGTGAAACGCGCGTGCTCGTGTTGCAAGAAGTCAATATAGGCGCGTTGTTGGTCAGGCGCGGCGGCGGGATTGAGCGGCAATTCGACACGGCGCGTGCCTGTAGTGATGCGAGCGTCGCTATGCGTCGGCGTACCCAGCGCGACTTTCAAGGCTTCCGCGCCAAGCATGACGCCCAGGCGCTGCGCATCTTCATGGGTGCCGGGATGCACAATGGTGTTCATATCGCCCTGCGCGCCGTTGGCGAAAAGCGCGACGGTGCCGGGGCCGAGATGCTCTTCCAGAAAATTGACGGTATAGCCAACGTAATCGGCGGAGATTTCGAGGTTGGGGCCAAGCACCACCGGGTGACAGGCATAGCTGAGCAGCACGGCCAGCGGCTTGCCGGTC
>DAHVFL010000403.1 GCA_027316975.1 Chloroflexota bacterium
CCACAGGGCGACCGCCCGCCTCGCCCACAAGGTGAGCGAGCGCCGCGTCCACAGGGTGAGCGTGTACCACGTCCGCAAGGCGACCGCCCGCCTCGCCCACAGGGTGAGCGAGCAGCGCGACCGCCGCGCGCCGAGAAGCCTGGTCAGGCAGCCGGGGCCTCGCCGACTCCCACGGAGCCGCAAGTCTCACCGGCCCCGGAGACAGGCGCGAGCGAGAGCGAATAGAGGAGAATCGAAGCCATGTTACTGGCACCGTCACGATATAAGTACCGCAAACAGCACCGCGGTCGTATGCGAGGAAACGCCCAGCGTGGTAACACGCTCGCCTTTGGCGAGTTCGGGTTACAGTCATTAGAACCATGCTGGTTAGAAGCTCGCCAGATTGAAGCCGCCCGTATCGCGCTCACCCGCTTCATGAAGCGCGGTGGCAAAGTATGGATCCGTGTCTTCCCGGATAAGCCGATTACCGCCAAACCTGCCGAAACCCGCATGGGTAGCGGTAAAGGCGCGGTCGATCACTATGTCTCGGTTGTCAAACCCGGACGCATTATCTTCGAGATTGGCGGCGTTAGCGAAGAAGTCGCCAGAGAAGCAATTCGCCTGGCAAGTCACAAGTTGCCGGTTAAAACGCGCTTCTTGACGCGAGGGGAGGCCGAAAGTGCCGAAAGCTAAAGAACGTCGCAAACAGATTGCTGAATTTAATGTTGGCGAGGCGCACCGTGAGTTGAAGGATTTGCGTATGAAGTTGTTCAACCTGCGCCTGCAACAGCAGCGTGGTGAGGTCAAGAACAACCGCATCTTTACGCAGACCCGCAAAGACGTTGCTCGTGTCCTGCACCGGATATCACAATTGGAGGCTGAGGTATGACACAGCAAGCAGCGCAAAGCGCGAAAAAAGCAGTACGCCACCAGCAAAAGGAAGGCGTCGTAATCAGCAATAAGATGAATAAAACCATTGTCGTCGCAGTCGTATCGTTGAAACGACACCGTATCTACAAACGCACGTATAAGCAGACCAAACACTTCTACGCGCACGATGAAGAGAATACCTGTCAGATCGGCGACCGGGTGCTCATCGAAGAGACGCGCCCTCTGAGCAAGTTGAAACGCTGGCGACTGGTTGAAATCGTGAAGCGCGGCAGCGGCATCGTTCCGGTTGCTGAATTGTTGGCCGGGGTTGATCCAGACCTGACTTCCACTGATTCCGGCGAGGACGCTGGAGGCGTGGAAGCCGGGGAGTAAGCACAAGGAGGAACGATCGTGATTCAACCACAGACACGCTTAAAAGTCGCCGATAATACCGGCGCTAAAGAACTTATGTGTATCCGCGTCATGAGCGGTTCTGCCAAGCACTATGCAGGAGTCGGGGATGTCATCAAAGCCTCGGTCAAGCAGGCAGCTCCCAACGGGCAGGTAAAAAAGGGAGAAGTGGTCAACGCCGTGGTCGTGCGTGTGTCAAAGGAATATGCGCGTGCCGATGGCTCGCACATCCGCTTTGACGAGAACGCCGCCGTCATTATCGCGGCAGGCAATAACCCGCGTGGCACCCGCATCTTCGGACCGGTCGCCCGCGAATTGCGCGAACGAAACTTTATGAAGATCATTTCGCTCGCGCCCGAAGTGTTGTAGGGTTTCAGCCCAATGTAGGGACGCGATTGATCGCGTCCGGCAGGGCTTGCGCCCAATGTAGGGACGCGATTGATCGCGTCCGGCAGGGCTTGCGCCCAATGTAGGGACGCGATTGATCGCGTTCGCATGGGTTCGGGTTCTGTTGAATTATTGGTGGTTCTGCGTTGAAGTTTGTCGTTTCGCGAGTACGACAAAGACAAACGTAAGAGGGAAAGTATGGCAATCAAAGAAAAAGAAAAAAAACCTCTCCATCTTGCCAAGATGAATATCAAGAAGGGTGACACCGTTCTGGTAACAACGGGCAAGGACAAAGGGAAAAGAGGCACTGTTTCGCGGGCGTTGCCCCAGGTCAACAAGGTCATCATTGAAGGCCTCAACATAGCGAAAAAGCACATCAAACCAAAGGGTCAGACTCGTCAGGGAGGCGTGATCGAAAAAGCCATGCCGATCCAGGTGTCGAACACTATGCTGATTTGCACCGAGTGTGGCGAACCCACACGCGTCGGGCATGAACGCCGACCCGTTGGCGCGGACCAGAAAGTGCGCGTCGCGCGCGTTTGCAAGAAATGCCACAAGGTCATTGAGGACCGGACGAGAAAGGAGTAGTTAAACAATGGCATCGAGACTGAAAACCAGGTACAAAGAAGAAATCGTGCCAGCCATGCAAAAGGATTTTAACTACGCCAATCCGATGCAGGTGCCCGGTGTTCACAAAGTTGTTATCAATATCGGCATGGGTGAGGCCATCCAGAACGCCAAAGCCATGGATGCCGCCGTCTCAGACCTGGCTACTATCACCGGTCAGCGCCCCGTCATCACACGTGCCAAACGTTCCGTCGCCACATTCAAACTGCGCGAAGGAATGCAGATTGGCTGCATGGTCACATTGCGCGGCGATCGCATGTATCAGTTTCTTGATAAACTGATGAACGTCGCTCTACCGCGCCTGCGCGACTTCCAGGGCGTTTCGGCTGACGCTTTCGATGGCCGTGGCAACTATACCCTGGGCCTGAAAGAGCAACTGGTCTTTCCAGAGATCGACTACGACAAAGTCGATAAAGTTCGCGGTATGGAAGTAAGTATTGTAACAACGGCTCGCACCGACGAAGAGGGGCGACGGTTGCTCAAGTTAATGGGTATGCCCTTTAAGAAATAACGCTGGAGAGTACAATGGCAAAAACCTCAATGATCGTAAAGTCGCAACGCAAGCCCAAACATAAGGTGCAGCAACATAACCGCTGCATGGTCTGCGGGCGACCGCGCGCGTATATGCGCAAATTCGGCCTGTGCCGTATCTGCTTCCGCGAAAGAGCTTTGCGCGGTGAGCTACCTGGCGTAACGAAGTCGAGCTGGTAATCGGAGGATGATGTTTTATGAACATGACTGATCCCGTCGCGGATATGCTTACTCGTATTCGCAATGCGGTTGCAGCGCGACATGCTCGCGTTTCTATGCCTGCTTCAAAAATGAAGCTGGCGATTGCGCGCGTCCTGAAGGAAGAGGGATATATTAAAGATATTGAAATCCTCAAGGACAACACGCAGGGAACCATACGCCTGACGCTGCGCTATGTTGAAAAGCAGCCGGTCCTGACGCAATTGAAGCGTGTCAGCAAGCCTGGCTTGCGTGTCTATACCAAACGGGCAACTATCCCCCGCGTGCGTGGCGGGCAAGGTATTGCTATACTTTCAACGCCACAGGGTCTCATGACCGGCCATCGCGCCTACATGCAGGGACTGGGCGGCGAAGTCGTTTGCTATGTCTGGTAGGCAGGAGGAATAACATGTCTCGTATTGGACGCGCTCCAATCTCTGTGCCGCCAAAGGTGCAGGTGACCTGGACCGATTCGAATTATGTAACGGTCAAAGGTCCCAAAGGCGAATTGTCATATCAGGTTGACCCTGCCTTGACCTTGAAACTGGAAGATGGGACGCTGACCGTGACGCGCCCCTCGGAAAGTAAAAAACATAAAGCCATTCATGGCCTCTATCGCTCCCTCGTCAATAACATGATAGAGGGGGTAACCAGGGGCTATACTAAACAACTTGAAATCCATGGCGTCGGCTATCGCGCCGCGAAAGTGGGAGAGAACCTCGTCATCCAGGTGGGCTATTCCCACCCCGTCGAGGTGCAACCACCCGGTGGCATTTCTTTCACGATTGATGGTATAGACCCGGCCACCAAGGCCACAAGGCTGAGCGTTAATGGCATAGATAAGCAACTGGTCGGTGAGGTTGCCGCGCAAATCCGCCGCGTGCGTAAGCCCGAACCCTACAAAGGCAAGGGTATTCGTTACACAGGCGAGGCGATCCGCCGCAAGGCCGGCAAAGCTGGAAAAGTCGGTGGTAAAAAGAAATGATTAAAAGATTTAACGCAAATAAAGCCCGTCTCAAACGACATCGCCGCATGAGAAATCGCCTGGAAGGCACTACCACTCGTCCGCGATTGAGCATCTTCCGTAGTGGCGTGCATATCTACGCCCAGGTCATCGACGATACGACGGGCAAGACGCTGGTCGCCGCCTCTTCTC
>DAHVFL010000404.1 GCA_027316975.1 Chloroflexota bacterium
GGACGCGATGAATCGCGTCCTTCCAGGTTGCAGGAGAGGCGAGACGGACGCGATGAATCGCGTCCTTCCAGGTTGCAGGAGAGGCGAGACGGACGCGATGAATCGCGTCCCTACAGCTTCTCTCCCTGTTTCACCCGCAAGGATGCTGACCCGCGGGGGACAAAGCCACCCTGGATGCTTGCCTTCAAAGGCAATTCATGCAATAATTGGTGGGAACTGTGTCTATCTCTACTATTTTTTTATGCGCGTACCTGAAAGGCGGCAGATATTGAACGAGAAGAGTGAAACTGCGCACCAATCAGATTGCATTATTAGCACCAGCAGATTGACTAAAGCATTCGGCAAGCTTGTGGCTGTCAATGATCTGCATCTTGAAGTAATGCAGGGCGATGTTTTCGGTTTTCTTGGCCCCAATGGTTCGGGTAAGACGACGACGATTCGTATGTTGCTCGGCTTGATTCGCCCCACGGCGGGGCGCGTGGTGATGTTTGGCATGGATAATGCTTATCAGTTGCCCGCTATCCTCCGGCGAGTGGGGGCTATTGTGGAAACGCCGGTCTTCTATCCCTTTCTTTCCGGCATCGATAACCTGTTGGCGGTGGCAGCGGCCTCCGGGATGCAATCTGGCAAGGCCAACCGCCGGCGCGTGGAAGAGGTTCTTGAACTGGTCGAACTGCGCATACAGGCGAAAATGGCGTACCGCAAATATTCGCTGGGCATGAAACAGCGCCTGGGCATTGCCGCGACGCTGCTGACCGATCCTGAACTTGTGATGCTGGACGAGCCAACCAATGGCCTCGATCCGTCGGGTATGTTTGAGATTCGCCAGCTCATCCAGAGGTTGGCCGGGCTGAGCAAGACTATTTTCATTTCGAGCCACCTGTTAAATGAAGTGCAACAGGTTTGTAATCGTGTCGCTATTCTCCAGCGCGGCAACCTCATCAAGCAGGGCAACGTCGGCGAACTGTTGCGCGGAAGCGAGCAGGTGCTGGTGCGTTTGAATGCGCCGGAGGAGACGCAGGCGGCGCTGGCGACACTACGCGGTGCTATGGAGCGCGGCGCGGACTGGATCAGCGCTATTGTGGTGGAACCGAACAGGCAGGGGCAGCCAATGCTGCGTATCGACGCGCCCAAAGCTCGTTCAGCGGAGATCAACGCGCTGCTTGCCAGCAATAATTTGTTTGCCGCCGAGCTTCATCCCTACGAGGGCAGCCTGGAAGAGATATTCTTGCAGTTGACGAACTCGAATACCAATGGGGGCAGGCGGGGTATGGCGGGTTTTGCCAATGGAGGGCCAGAGCCGTATGCCTTCAACCCGTATAACGTTGCCGCGCCTGCTCTGCCGAATATGCCGGATAGAGCCAGTGAAGGGAGGGCTGATTTGCCATGAATGTTTCACCTCACGTGTCCGCGAGCGCGCAGCGCAGTTCATCGGTAGTGATGGGACGACTTGACTATCTCCCGGTTGTGCTGCGTCTGATCGGCATGGAACTGTATAAGCTGCGCCGCCGCGCTATGTCGAAAGTGCTTGGCATCATTGCCATTGTGCTTGCTGTGCTGCCATTCGCGCTTGTCGCTTTTGGCACGTTTGCTACTGCCAACGCGCCTGCCGGGAGCTTTACGTCCTCTTGCCAGCCCGCCAATGGTCAGAGTGGTCCGCAGCAAGGGCCACCCGCAAACTGCCCAACGCCTTCGCCTGCTCAGGTTGCGCAGGAACGTCAGGCGATCGTGCAAGCGACATCTGCTCCCCTGCGTCTGCCCGATGCGATGAATGTTGCTGTGCAATATGGACTGATTGTAGGCATTGTGCTACTTGTGATCCTGGTCGGCACCATCGCCGGAGGAGAATATACAACGGGTACTATCCGGCTACTCTTCATTCGCGGACCTACGCGCACGCAATTCCTGTTAGCCAAACTGGGAGCCTCGTTCATTGTTATTTTCATGACTGTTGTGGTGATGACAGTGCTGGGTGTGCTGACAGGGCAGTTGTTTAATCCGGTGAGCGGAATTTCGCAACCTGGAGCTTTTTGGAGCGGGGTCTGGGTTGGTCACGCGCTGCTCTTCTTGTTTATTGCTATGCTCAACTGGTTTATGTTTGCTACCATTGCCATCTTTTTCGCTACCCTGGGACGTTCTACGGCCGCGGGAGTGGTCGCGGGTATTAGCTGGCTGTTTGTAGAACCAATTCTGGGGGGCGTGCTATCGCTCCTCGGTAATATAAGCAAGGGCGTGCCTGGCGATTTCCTGAAAGCCATTCCCAATTATTTCATCGGGACTAATTTTGGGGCGTTGTTGAACGATCAGGGGCAATACCTGGCATTTGGCGGCTCTTCCACGCCAGCAGTGTCTGTTGTTCATGCTGTAATTGTGTTGTTTGTTTACTTCGCGTTCTTTATTGGTCTGACATGGTGGATAAATAAGAGGCGCGATGTTACTAACTGATGATGCCCGGCCATGTTGAATGGTACTACCATTAAAGAATATGCGTACTCGCTCGGCTTCGATATAGCGCGCATTACCAGCGCTGAGGCTTTTCCCGAGGCTGAGCGGGTGCTGCAAGAGCGCATCGCACAGGGGTTACTGGATGGTTTGCCCTGGTTTACCGCCGAACGCGCCGCCGTCTCGTGCCACCCCAACGCGCTCTTGCCTGAGGCGCGATCGATCATCACGCTGGCGATGTTCTATCTCACGCAGCAGCCCGACGAGCCGGACGATGGCGTTCCACGCGGGCGCATTTCGCGCTATGCCTGGGGCGACGACTATCACGAGATCATCAAGCCCAAACTTCAACAGTTCGCGACCTGGCTGCGAGATTATGCTCGCGACGAAGTGCCGGAGGTGGAGACGCGCCTGTTTGTGGATACCGGGCGGATGGTTGATCGCGCCGTTGCGCAGCGGGCGGGCCTGGGCTGGTATGGCAAGAATACCAATATTCTAACCAGGGGTTGGGGTTCCTGGGTGTTCCTGGCCGAGATCGTTACCAACCTCCCATCAGGCGGAAATGACGGCTCGCCGTTCGATACGCCTTCAAAGGCGAGTTGTGGCGCTTGCGATATCTGCCTGCGCGCCTGCCCGACCGCGGCGTTACCTGCGCCCTATGTGCTGGATAATACGCGCTGCATCTCGTTCTTGACTATTGAATTGCGCGGCAGCATCCCGATTGAGCTGCGGCCCTTGATGGGCAATCTGATCTTCGGCTGCGACATCTGCCAGCAGGTTTGCCCGGTCAACGTTGTGACTGAACGGCGGCTCGGCCTGCGCAGCGACGGCAAGATTAGCAGCGCATCATCGCAACCCATCCAATTTCACCCGCGCCGCGAATTTCGCCCGCGTCCCGAAACCGGCAGCAGCCCCGAATTGATCCCCCTGCTCGCTCTGACCGAAGAACAGTTTCGCGAGCGTTTCCGCGGTAGTCCCATCAAACGCGCCAAACGGCGCGGCCTGCTGCGCAATGTCTGTGTCGCGCTCGGCAATATTGGCGACCCGCGGGCTGTACCGGCGCTGATCGGCGCACTGCACGATGTGGAAGCCCTGGTGCGCGGTCACGCGGCGTGGGCGTTGGGCAGGATTGGGGGAGAGGAGGCAAAACGGGCGTTGGAGGAGGCGTTGGTGGGGGAAGAGGATGAAGAGGTGCGGAATGAGGTACGCTGTGCGCTGGGGTAAATCTGGTTGCTAAAAGGCGGTCGTAGAGCTAACACATCCTGCTTACCGCCAGGTGAATGTTCAGAATCGTCGATACAGAAACCTGGAGGGCGAGTCGGCAGAACAGGCACTCGTGAAAGATGCTATGACAATGCAAGAACATTGGTAGGCTAAAAGGTGGATGCTATAAAAGCAACAAAAAAGGACGCGACTTAACGCGTCCTTCCGACATATAGCAACTGAATAAGAATAATTACCTCAATTTTGCCGGGACCAGCAAGTGAAACAGCGAGAGACACAGGCTCGCTTGAAGTGGTGGTTCTCTTAGTGAAGATACATGCGGTGCGTGTAGTGTAGTTGAAACAAGCCGTTCGATCATTAGTGCCGCTTGGCTACGACGGTTACCCATCTTGCACCTGCGGTCTAGCAACCAGGTGGTCTACCTGGGATCTTCATCTCTCGTTGACACGAGAGATGGGAACACTCATCCCGGGAGCGGCTTCGCGCTTAGA
>DAHVFL010000405.1 GCA_027316975.1 Chloroflexota bacterium
CGCTCTACGCGGCGGCCCTGCTCGATATGGGCAACAATTCAACGGCAAGCGCCGCACAAAATGGAACGCTACCAGCGCAAAACCCCTGGCAAACGCTGGGCGCGTGGCGCATCTTTGGCGAAGCTCGCAGCGCAACCTATATGTATAACGGGCAATCCTACCATGTCGCGCTTTCGCCTTCTTCCACAAACACAGGCGCGTGGCAGATACAGATTGCGGGTGAGCCTGCCCAGGAGATACGCCATACTATGGGTGATAACAGTTTTATTCTGATGCGGCAGGGCGCGAGACAAACTCACGCGTATGTGCAGCACATTGGGGATGAGACACAGGTGATGCTTAACGGGCGCCTCTATCGTTTAGCGCGGCCACAACCGCCCGACGTGGATGCTACCGCGCGCGAGGGCAACGCGGCCAGCGCGCAAAAAACGCTCACCGCGCCAATGGCAGGCACCATCGTCAAAGTACAGGCGCGCGAGGGCCAGCAGGTGCAGCAGCGCGAGGTACTGGTGATCCTCACCGCCATGAAGATGGAACATACCATCGTCGCGCCCTACGAAGGGAAAGTGCGGCGAGTCCATTATCACGAAGGAGACGTTGTCAAGGGTGGCGCGGTGCTTGTCGAAATGGAGTAACTAACGCTATTTTTCAGTAGTAAGATGCTGAACTTTTTGGAAAGGATATTGTCAATGCAGATCGGATTTATCGGTATTGGCGTCATGGGCCGACCTATGACGCTAAACCTGCTTAAAGCAGAGCACCATGTCACCATCTACGCTCGTCACCCCGAAAAGCCAGAAGTGCAGGAAGTACTGAACGCGGGCGCGAAGCTGGCTCCATCAGCGCGAGCGGTAGCGATGGCTTCGGATTTGGTGATTACCATGTTGCCCAATTCGCCCCAGGTCGAAGAGGTCGTCACCGGCCCCCAGGGCATCCTCGAAGGCGCGCGCAGGGGCTTGATTATCGTTGATATGAGCACCATCTCGCCCACCGTCAGCCGCAAACTCGCGCAGACCGCATCCGCGCGCGGCATCCACTTTCTCGACGCCCCGGTCAGCGGCGGCTCGCAGGGCGCGGTCAATGGTACGTTGACCATCATGGCGGGCGGCGAGCGCGAAATCTTTGAACAGGCTCTCCCCGCGCTACAAGCAATGGGCAAGAAAGAGAACATATTTCACGTCGGGCCAACCGGCGCGGGCGAAGTAGTCAAGATCGTGAATAACATTCTGTGCGGCGCAATCGCGGCAGCCATCGCCGAGTCGTTCGTACTGGGCGTGAAAGCCGGCGCGGATGTCGAAACGATGGCTAAAGTCGTCGGCGTTAGTAGTGGCGCAAGCTGGCAGCTCGCCAACCAGTTCCCCCTGCGCGCCTTCAACGGCAGCTTCCAGCCCGGCTTCATGACCGACCTGCTGCACAAAGACCTGGGTCTCGCCCTCGACCTCGCCGCCGAGAACAGTACACCCGTCGCCATAACCGCCCTGACACGCCAGATGTACGAAATGGCCCGCGCCGCAGGCTATGGTCGCGAAGATTACACCTCACTGCTCAAGGTGTTGGAGAACATGGCAGGGGTAGAGGTGCGCGATAAGTAGGCTCTCTATATAAACAGTGAGGCAAAATCGTAGGGACGCTTGCGCCGCCCGTCGTTGCCAATCGCACGATTCGTTTGCGTTATAGGAGGAGCGGGCGACGCAAGCGTCCCCTCTCATCCGCCACCCCCGCCCCTACAGCATAGACTCAAGTCCGCTCTCTACTGCACAACGCCGTACAGCAGACCGCGCGCAGCGGTCATGCCCAGCACCAGCACAGCCGCCAGGCCAAAGTAGGCCAGCGTCAGCGCGATGCGTTCGCCTGTCGCAACCTGGTAGTAGGCGCTGCCCTCCGGGGTATCGGCAGCCCGGCGGCGCGACCAGAATTGTGTTGCTGCGATGAAGATGAAGAAGATCAGAAAAGGCGAAATGGAACGGTACTGGATGAATGACCAGACCTGAAAAGCGACCAGCCCGATAAAGCCCACAATCCACAATCGCCGATCGATGGCGGCCAGTACGCGCCCACCATCAAAAGGCACAATTGGTACCAGGTTGAACAGGTTGATGAAGAAGCCAAAGTAGGCCAGCGGCGTCCAGACGCTAATTGGATTGGCCTGCGCGAAGAGGAAACAGACCGAGGAAGCGATGGCTCCCGCAATCGGCCCGGCGATGCCCACTTCCGCTTCATCCTTCGCATTTTTCGGCATCTGGCGCATGAAGACCGCCGCCCCTAATAAGGGGATGAAGATCAGACCCCCTATGGGGATACCTTTGAGCTTCATGACCAGCGCGTGGCCCATTTCATGGATGAACAGCAGGGCTACCAGCCCGATGGCAAACGGCCAGCCAAAAAAGAGGGCATAAGCCGCGATCGAGATAATGGCGGTGATACTGGCAAAGCCAATTTTGCCGAATACAGCAAGCCACTTGAGATCAAAGAGCAAGATGAGCAGGGTCTTGAATTTCACCAGCAATCCGATGAGGAACGCGCCGAGTCCGCCCAATCCCGCCAATTTCTTCTTCTTGCCCTCAGTGATTTTGCCGTGCTTTGCCAGTTCGCGTTGATCCTCCCCGGCATCATGCGTATAACCCTCCAGCGAGGCAGGGCCGCGATACGCGCTCATCTTCCCCGGATCATAGCCGTACATGTCAGGAGCGACGGGAGAAGACGCTGCCGGTGATGCTGGTTGAGCAGAACGAGGCGCGGACGCTTCATCTTGCTCGTAGAAAGCAGGATCGGCATACTGGGGAACACTCGCATATTCTCGATATTCACTAAATTCATCGGGATTCCAGGACATCATCGCCTCAATTCTGCACAGTCATGTATTCTCTCAATACTATCTTACCACAGTCCCATACGATCTGGCGAACTATTGCATAGCCACATTTCAGCAGATTGTGTGTTTATTTCGTGAGAGTAATCCTCACCGGATGACCTGCAAAATCCTTTACACTTTCCGACCTGAAGGCATCAGGTGCTGCTTTGCGGATGATGTTGCCCAACCCGTAAATATCGGCATTGATGTACCCGTATGCCCTGGTGCAGATGTCCGTGTCTCTCCAGCACTTCGACAAGAGTTGGCAGCAAGGGAATCAGCCGTATTTATGAACAAAATAATATTTTGAATAGAAAATTTATTGCTTGAGCATAGGGAACGCCCTTATGATGCTCACTCTATGTGAATTAAAAATATATTTTCTTAAGGCATGGTTCAAATCAATGTGACACTTTGAACAGTTAAGCAGCGCGGGGTGGATAGCCCAAAGCAAAGATGAGTTTTCTATTTACGCCTGGCAGTTGATTGGCGTACTATGAGATGTGGACTGACAAGGATCTTAAGGGGTTCTTCGGAAATATCCGTCTCATGTATATGTCTCAGTAACAATTCCGTGGCGGCGCGAGCCATCTCCCGCTTTGGAATACTGATTGTTGTGAGCGGTGGATTCGCGTGTGCCGCTAAACTGATATTATCTACCCCTACTACCGCGATATCATGCGGCACCGATAAGCCCTGGCTCGTGATGGCCTCTATCGCGCCTAATGCCATCCAGTCGTTCCCTGCAAAGATCGCTGTAGGTGGTACAGGCAGTGCCAGCAACTCTAATGCACCTTGATAGCCGCTCTCGAACGATGAATCTCCCTGGCGAATGTACTCTGGTAGAACGGGAAGTCCCGCTTCCGCAAGGGCGGTCAGAAATCCCTTGCGCCGAGTCAATTGTACCGGCTCTTCCACGATCGCTGCGATGTGACGATGGCCGCATTCCAATAGATGCCGCGTTGCCAGTTCACCCGCCAAACGAAAATCGATATCAACGATAGGCAAGGTCTGCGTGTGTGAATCCTGATTCCACACACATAGCACCACCTTCTTGCCAGCATCCTTAAGTGCCAGCACATCAGTGATGTCAGCAGCCATTCCCATCACGATGAAGCCATCCGCCCAGCGACTGGCCATGCGTTCCAGGTGGCGTTTGCCCTCTTCCAGGGAATTGTGGGTCATGCTCAGAAGCAATTGGTAATCATGTTGATCAGCAACCTGCTCGACCTCTTCCACAACTTCGGCAAAAAAAGGATTCGAGATGGTTGGCACCACCAACGCTATCGTCAACGTCTTGCCC
>DAHVFL010000406.1 GCA_027316975.1 Chloroflexota bacterium
GTCCTGGGCGAATGGCATCGGTATGCATCTCGACCACGTTGGTGCCATATTCCAGCGAATACTCGACGCTGACCGTTTGATGCGGCAGTTTGCCAAATTTTCTGACCGGCACGAAGCCGCAGTTCAGCAAATAAGCGAGCGCCGCGCCGAAAATAAAGCCGCGTGACTCTACGCCAACCACCATTTCAATGCCCGATCCGGCATAATGCGCCGCCAGGCGATCTAGCGAGGCATGGAATGCAGCGGCATCCTGCAACAGGGGAGTTATATCTTTGAAGAGAATGCCTCTTTGCGGAAAATCGGGGATGTCTCGAATCCAGTCTTCCAGTTGAATAGACTCAGGTGTTGATGACATCGAAACTCACTCCTCTACTTGCATATAGCACGATACGGAGTAGCCAACTGGCTACTCCATTGGAAACACCCGTTGTCGTTAGAAGTATATCGGGCAGGTGTATTCATGCCATAGCGCGTGTATCTTTGCCCTCTACTCATAACGCCGTTTGAAGTATACCGCAGCATTTCACTGCGCGCAAGGTAACGAGCGCGCACCCAGCATAAGGTATACTGGCGATTCCTATCTTTGCTGTGGCGCAGGCTGCATTGGGGCCGGTGGTGGCAACGGTGAGGTACAGAACGCGCAGCGGGTCGCGTCGGCTGGAATGCTGGACAGGCAATATGGGCAGTCGCGTGTCGGCGCGGGTTCCGCGGGCTTTTCTTGTGGTTTGTAGCGGTTCATCAGCGAATTAATCGGCAGTACGATGAAGAAATAGATCACAAAAGCCAGGATCACGAAGCTAATTACCGCCTGGATAAATAGCCCGATCTTGATAAATTGACCGGTCCAGGGTACCTTGTATTGGAGTTGTGCCAGGCTGGCTCCGGCGCTTGGGATTAATGGGGTAATGACATCTGTGGTTAAAGCCGTGACGATCGCGCCAAAGGCCACGCCAATCATGACGCCGACGGCCAGGTCAACCACATTCCCGCGCAAGAGAAAGGATCTGAAGCCACCGAGGGTTTTTCTGGCTCCCCCCTCGAACTGTTGAAATCTTTGTGCAGCCATGAATACGAATCCTCCATAAAACTATCGATAAAACTATTTTATCGGATGGACTGAATGCTGAATTTTTTTTGTCCATCCGATAAACAAAACGGCTGACGCCCGCAAATGGTGTCATTTGACTAGATGTTCAATTTCACGATAGTCACTCCGTCACCACCTTCATTTGGTGGCGGAGAAGTGTACGATGTAACTAACGGATTGCGAGCCAGTTGTTCGCGCACAGCCGCGCGTAACGCGCCCGTGCCTTTGCCATGCACGATGCGCACCGACGCCATACCCGTCATTACCGCGTCATTGAGGTAGCTGTCGAGTTCTTCCAGAGCCTGCTCCACACGCCAGCCGCGCATATCGAGTTGCATGGCTACTTCAGGCTGGTCTTCGTAGCGCGGCAGCGTGATGGTCGGCTGGCTCTGTCCTGCTCCCTTTTCCCGGTCCTCGGATGCCGCCTGGCGTTTGCTGATGCGTTCAATATTGTCTACACTCACGCGGAAGCGCATTGCTCCCATCTGCACCTCGGCTTCGCTGCGGTCCGCCGACAGGCCCAGTACGTCGGCATTCTGACCAAAGCTCAAGACGCGCACCGTGTCTCCGATCTGCAACGGACCGGCCAGCTTTTCCGGCCCGGCTTCCGCTTTTCTGACCTGGCGGCGCGGAGGTGATGGAGACGCGACGGGCGGTATCTTGTCTTCGAGGCCGCGCACCGTTTCACGCGCCTCGCCCAGCCGTTCGCGGGTGAGGTTGATGCGGCTTACATCAACTTTGACCTTTGCCAGCGAGCGCTGCACCTCTTCGAGTTCGCGCTGCGCCTGCACGCGCGCCTCATTCAGTATCTTGACGCGCTGCTCTTCGAGTTTGAAGCGATCCTGCTCAAGTTGCTTGCGTTGATACTCCGCCTCGGCGTGTTCCATGCTCAGGTGGAAGCGTTCGTCCTCCAGCGCTTTGCGTTCCGCTTGCAGCCCTTCGAGCAGGTTTTCCATGCGCACGCCCGCCGTTCCCAGGTATTCGCGTGCCTGCGCGATGACCTGTTCGTCCAGGCCCAGCCGGTTAGCGATAGCCAGCGCGTTGCTGCGTCCCGGCAGGCCGATACTCAGGCGGTAGGTGGGTGATAGCGTCTCGATATTGAACTCGACCGAGGCGTTGACTACGCCGGGTTGTTCGTGCGCGAACGCTTTCAGTTCCGAGTAGTGCGTGGTGGCGACGGTAGTGACGCGCCGTTGCTGCAAAAAGGTCAGGATGGCGCGTGCCAGGGCCGAACCCTCGCTGGGGTCGGTGCCAGCGCCCAGCTCGTCGAAAAGCACCAGCGCGCGCAAGCGGCGGCTCTCTGGCTGACCGGTTAAGGTCTCCGACAACTGGCCGCGAATATCGGGCATAGCTCGCTTTATATCCTCGTCGATACGACGCAGTATTTCGATGATACGGGTTAGATGGGAAGAAAAGGTACTCAGGCTCTGCTCGATGCTCTGCTCATCGCCAATGTCGGCGAAGACCTCTTCAAAGACGGCCACCTCCGAATGCTCGTCCACCGGAATGTGCATACCCGCCTGCGCCATGAGCGTGAGCAAGCCCACCGTTTTGAGCGCGACGGTCTTACCGCCGGTGTTGGGGCCGGTAATCACCACCATGAAGAATTCTTTGCCTGTGTAGAAGTTGATGGGGACGACTTTGCCTGTGAGCAGTGGGTGACGCGCATTGCGCAGGTCAACGTGGCCCTGGTCGTTCAGGCGCGGCGCGGTTGAGCGCGTCATGCGCCCGTAGCGCGCCTTTGCCAGGTGCAGATCATACTCGGCCAGCAGTTCAACATCGAGGCGCAGCGCGTCCGCTTCCTGCCCGATCTCAAGCGAGAGCGCGCGCAAGATACGCTCGATTTCCTGCCGTTCCTCGATCTGCAACTGGCGCAGCTTGTTATTCAGCTCCACCACCACCATCGGCTCGACGAAAACCGTCGCGCCGCTGGCTGACTGGTCGTGTACAATGCCGCGCACCTGCCCGCGACTCTCCGCTTTGACGGGAATCACGTAGCGGTCGCTGCGAATGGTGACAATTGGCTCCTGCAAGGCGTGTCCAAATTCGTGAACGAGGGTGCGCAGGCGCTCTTGCAAACGCTGGTTAGCTCCGCGGATGTCGAAGCGCAGCTTGCGCAGGGCGGCGCTGGCCGTATCGCGCACCTCGCCCTCTTCGCTGATGGTCTCTTCGATGCGCCGCGCGATATGCGGGCGCTGCGGCATCTCCGCGCCCAGGCGATGCAGCAGGGGGAAGACCGCCGCGTCCAGCTTCTCTAACATGCGGGCAACGTACAGGGCGCTTTGTGTCGTCGCCAGCACCTCTAACATGTCTTCGGGAGTCAGAACGCCTTCGCGCGCGGCCCGCTCCAGGTGGTGGCGGATGTCACGCGCGCCCTGCACGCCGGCGTCAGCGCGCAGTTCGATGAGCGAGTACGCCTCGGTGGTGTAAGCCTGTCGCTGGCGAGCCTCTTCCAGGTTAGGCGTGGGCAGCAGCCCCATGACCAGTTCTTTGCTGGCCGAAAATGCGGCCTCTCTCGCCACTTTCTCTAATATCCTGGGATACTCTAACGTGAGTATACTTTTCTCGTGCATGGTGTTATCAATACGTCCTTATAATTGGGTAGGGCATTACGACCGCCCTGATGTGCTTCATTTGACAGGCAGGTGGGTGGTTTTTATTACACAGTGATGCGCGCTACTTAAGATACCATATTTGGAGTAAAATTGTAAGGTGCCTGTTTGCAGGTGCGATTTTGAGCGTAGGGACGCGGGTGGAAGAGTGGAAGGGCGGGGACCCTTGTGGGCGTCCTCGTCCCGGTGGGGTTGGAGTAGGAAGTTCGCGAAGAGATATTACGTAAACCCGAAAGTATTACAAACCAATAAGGACGCCCACAAGGGTCCCCGCCCCTCATCCACTCCACCCGCGTCCCTACGTATCCGGTGGCAGAAAATGTGGAAAAGCCAGTTGAACGGACCTGGCAACCATTTTTGGAACTTCCCAACCACGTCTCGTATAATTGAGTGGTACTGGTGAAAATAATGAGCATAAGCAGGGAGAAAAGTATATGAT
>DAHVFL010000407.1 GCA_027316975.1 Chloroflexota bacterium
ACTCAAAGGGCTGGATCAAAGAAGCTGGGAACACCTTGTCAACCTCATCGATCAAGGTGGTAATCAAACCTCTCTTGATGCCATTAGCAAACTCCTGGGTCTTGAAAGCAGATCACAGGAAGTCGAGGCGTTGGCAGCGCGTGGCAATATGACATCCATTGTACGCACGCTCCACGACAAAGGCAGCCAGTTGTTAGATATGCTCATCTATGCCCTTTCACAGGGGAAACTTTGCATCATCGACGTATCACAGATGCGAGGCGCGCAGGCGTTAATGCTTTCTGGCTTAATCCTGCGACGCATATTTGACCGCAACCAGAAAGAGTTTACTGAAGCTGATTCAAAAACCATCCCAACCATCGCCGTTATAGAAGAAGCCCAATCGGTGCTACATGGAAATACCACAACCTCCGAACCCTATATCGCATGGGTGAAAGAAGGCAGAAAATATGATCTCGGCGCGCTGCTCATCACCCAACAACCCGGAAGTATTCCAGTCGATATCCTGAGTCAGGGTGACAACTGGTTTGTCTTCCACCTGCTCTCTTCCACCGACCTGTACAATCTACAAAGGGCTAACGCGCATTTCAGCCACGATATTCTCAGCGTGCTGCTAAACGAACCTATCCCCGGCCAGGGCATCTTCTGGAGTTCCGCCGGAGAGAAACCTTACCCCATTTCCTTGCGCGTACTGTCCTTCGAGCACATGTATGCGCTTTTAGACCCGACAAATAGCCGACCAGCCGTAAAAACCTTCGCCCAAACCCTCAAAACAAAGTTCCAGTTCGCATTACAAACGCGATTAGAGCAAGCAGATGGGTTACAGGTGGCAGTTGAAAACGGCGGACTAACTGAGATTGATTTGGAGGCAGAGTCTGTAGATACTCTTGCAGTGTACAAAGGGAAGGCTATTCAAGCGTTTCGTGAGAATCATGAAATTATTGAACAACTACGTAGAGAGGGTATGACATGGGGCCGCACTACCGAATTTCTTAAAAAGCAACTTCCCGATACATTAGAAGACCGCGATGATATTGCCTTTAACCTGGTCAGAGAAGCCCTCGAACGAACCTTTGGACCTGCAAACGAAGCATGGTATACAGTTAAACGTCAAACCGGGGGAAAATTTATGACGTGGGTAATCATTGGGAAACCAACATAGCGTATTCATCGTATTCACGATCAGAGGCAACAGGATACGGGTAATTTCAGCTCGATACCAGAGTAAAAAGGAAAGAAATATATATGAGCAGCAGCAATAAGCCTGTACCACAATTTAACAACGAAGACGAGGAACGAGCTTTCCGGGCAGATCACGACTCAACCGCATATATTGATTGGAGCAAAGCAGAAAAAAATCCAGCCTTCTCCCGTCTCAAGCCGACTACCAGAACTGTTTCGATCCGCCTGCCCGAATCATTGATAGCAGAACTCAAAACGCTGGCAAATAAAAGAGACGTTCCCTACCAATCACTGGTGAAGATCTTCCTGGCCGAAAAGGTCAGGGAAGAAAATGCTCCATATAATACACCAGATACAAAGTAGCTTCATCTTGACGCTCCTACCAGGCGGTGCTATGCTGCAACCATATCAGAGAAGCAGAGACGCTCCTGTCATCACATGCATTTCACGTCCATTCCATGACGGCGGCGTCGAGAGGAACATTCAATCGTATGAGCATTCTAGAATCTCGTATAGACCGCAGCAGTTCCGAATTTCAGGAAAACAGCCAGTATTTTCAGCAACTACTCGAACAATTGAACCAGCGTATCCACCGTGTTCAGCAGGGTGGAGGTACAGAGGCCATCGCCAGGCATCGCAAACGCAACAAGTTGCTGGCGCGCGAACGGGTGCAATTGCTATGCGACCCAAATACACCCTTTCTGGAACTTAGCCCCCTGGCCGCATGGGACATGTACGACAACGACGCGCCCTCGGCAGGCATCGTCACAGGCATTGGAGTCATCGAGGGCCAGGAGTGCATCATCATCGCCAACGACGCGACAGTCAAGGGCGGCACGTACTACCCCATGACGGTCAAGAAGCACCTGCGCGCGCAGGAAATCGCCGAGCAGAACCACCTGCCCTGCATGTATCTCGTCGATTCGGGCGGCGCGTTTCTGCCCTTACAGGCCGATGTCTTTCCCGACCGCGAACACTTCGGACGCATTTTCTACAACCAGGCGCGCATGTCGAGCCAGCGCATCCCGCAGATCGCCGCCGTCATGGGTTCCTGCACGGCAGGCGGCGCGTATGTCCCGGCCATGAGTGATGAAAGCGTGATCGTGCGCGGCAATGGCACCATCTTCCTGGGTGGCCCGCCGCTGGTCAAAGCCGCCACGGGCGAAGAAGTCACCGCCGAAGAACTGGGCGGCGCGGACGTGCATAGCCGCCAATCGGGCGTGACCGACCATTACGCCCTCAACGACGAACACGCCCTCGCCATCTGTCGCAGCATCGTCTCCCATCTCAACCGCCGCAAGTACATTCCCTGGGACATACACGAGGCCGAACCACCCCTGTACGATGCCGCCGACCTGTACGGCATAGTCCCACGCGATCATCGCAAAAGCTATGATGTGCGTGAAATCATCGCGCGCCTGGTGGACGGCAGCCGCTTTCACGAATTCAAAGCGCTCTATGGCACCACACTGGTGTGCGGCTTTGCGCGGCTCATGGGCTATCCGGTGGGCATCATCGCCAACAACGGCATCCTTTTTTCGGAAAGCGCCCTGAAAGCCACGCACTTTATGGAACTCTGCGCCCAGCGGCAGACGCCATTGATCTTCTTGCAAAACATTACCGGATTCATGGTCGGCAAGCAATATGAGAATGCTGGCATCACCAAAGACGGAGCGAAGATGGTTATGGCTGTTGCAAATGTTCCGGTGCCGCGTTTCACCGTCATTGTCGGTGGCTCGTTCGGCGCGGGCAACTACGGCATGTGCGGCCGTGCCTATTCCCCGCGCCAGCTCTGGATGTGGCCCAACGCGCGCATCTCTGTCATGGGAGGCGAACAGGCCGCCAGCGTGCTGGCAACCGTGCGCAGCCAGGACATGAGCGCGGAAGAAGAGGCAGCCTTCAAACAACCCATTCTCGATAAGTACGAGGCAGAGGGCAATCCCTACCACAGCACCGCTCGCCTGTGGGACGACGGCATCATCGACCCACGCGACACACGCGCCGTACTCGCGCTGGGCATCGCCGCATCCCTGAACGCTCCCATGCCAGACACTCCCTTCGGCGTCTTCCGCATGTAGTAGAATCAGGAAGGGATGGGGACACTATTATAGGTAGCGACGCCCCTTGTAGGCGTCAGGGAGATTTCATGACAAAATATACTCACATCAGCGTTGAACGTAGTCATGATGATAGGATCGCCACCGTCACCATGCGGCGAGCGGAAGCGCGGAACGCATTAAGCGCTGCCCTGGCGGCAGACCTGCGCGAAGCATTCACCGATTTACGCTCTGATACACGCCTGCGCGCGGTCGTGCTTACCGGAGATGGGTCAGTCTTTAGCGCGGGCGCAGACCTGAATGCGATGAAAGCATCCGCGGCATTTACGCAGGAACAAAACCTGCAAGATGCGCTGGCGATGAGCGATCTTTTCAAAACCATCAACACGTTTCCCTGCGCCGTTATTGGGCGCGTCAACGGCGCGGCTATGGGAGGAGGGTTAGGACTGGTGGCGGCCTGCGATATCGTCATCGCCGTTGACTCCGCCAAACTGGCCTTCAGCGAGGTCCGGCTGGGTATCGCGCCCGCCGTCATCTCGCCCTACGTCCTGCGCAAAATCGGCGAAGCCCAGGCGCGAATGCTCTTCTTAACCGGCGAATTCTTCAGCGTCGCCCACGCGCGCGACATCGGCCTGGTGCATATCGTCACCACCGCCGCAGAACTGGAGCAGGCCGTCGAAGACAAAATCAGCGAATTGCTGAAAGGTGCGCCACTGGCAATACGCGCCTGCAAAGCCCTCGCCTTAAACGTCGGCCAGATGGACAGCGAAACCGCCCGCAGCTACAACGCCGAAACCATCGCCCGCCTGCGCGTCAGCCCCGAAGGACAGGAGGGCCTGCAGGCATTTCTTGAGAAACGCAAACCCGACTGGATCATATAACAT
>DAHVFL010000408.1 GCA_027316975.1 Chloroflexota bacterium
TCTGCAAGGTGACGCTCTGACCTGCCACCGGCGCGTTCCGCTTTGTGCCGTCCCGCAATTGACCGGAGATACGGCCTGTAGTGGTTAGCGTATGGGCTGAAGCTGGAAGCGCAAAGGCAAAAAGCGAGACGATGGTGATGAATAGAGCGATGAGGAACGTAATTATTACCCGTTGCCCTCCGTCCTGTAGAGACAAGGGGTGGATGCGGGGAAGGGTGGGGGCCTTGTGCTTGTCCTCGCGGCAGCACGATTTCGTTGGGATATGAAGACCCGTCAGGGCATTACGCAACCCGAGGCGAATCGCACTGCGACGAGGACAAGCACAAGGCCCCCACGTCCGCCCCACCCCGCCCCTTGTCCCTACAGGACGGGGACGGCTGGGACGCTTGCGTCCCAACGATGTACCGGGATCATGTATTTGCATTACCATCTTCCTCCATCGCGGCATCATGCGCATTTACAGTATTTTCGCGCTCGTCTTTCAACAGTTGCAGGCGTTCTTCGATCAGGGCGTCGATGGTTTCTTCGCTTTGCTGGCGGGACTTCATAGCGGTGAAGGCGCGGCGCGTGTAGCGTTCGCGCAATTTGCGATAATCTGGCTCGGCGAGATTGCCAAGCTGGTAATCCAGTTCGACCTCTTTGAGGGCGATGCGCGCGGTCTGTTCGACTTCCGCTTGCGCTGTAGCGATGCCAACTGATGCTCTCTGCTGCACCACCTCTACGGGTGAGTGGCGATAGAGGGGGTAGAGTACCAATACCAGGGCTAAGACGGCTAGCAGAATGGCGACGAGTAGAGGAAGGCGTGTCATGAACTGGCCTCCTTGCTGATATTACCAGGGCGACCGCGAGGGGCGACCCTACCCTGACGGGCAGGCTGCTGCACATCGTGCAGGATAGGGGCGACCCGCGCGGTCGCCCTGGCACCCCATTCCAGTACCGGCATCATTGTAGGAACATCTTTTTCGTTGAGGATAGTGGATTCCTCTGGAATAGTTTGCTTGCGGCGTTTCCTGCGTTCGGGCCACCAGCAGATGAGGCCACCGAAGAGCATTAGTAGGCCGCCGATCCAGACGAAGGTGACGAGGGGATTGACGAAGACGCGAATGGTGGCCTGCGAGAGACCGTTCCAGTTGGCCAGGAAGACGTAGAAGTCGATCAGGTTATAGGTGGTAATCGAGATCTGGCTGGCCGGTTGGTTGCCAAAATTTGGGTAGAACTGGCGCGCAGGGTAGATGTATTGCTGCAATTGTCCATTATGCCAGATCTGCAACTGGGAGGTGATGATTTCTACGTCGGGATATTTCTCATCAATGTTGCCGAAATAGATGAACTGGTAGCCGGATAGGCTGATGGACTGGCCTGGTTTGAGTATAGCGTCCTTCTGCGTCTGGAAAAATTGGGAGCCGATGACACCAACCGCCAGCAGCGCCAGGCCCAGGTGGACGATGTAGCCGCCGTAACGCTGGCGGTAGCGGTTGATGAGCATAAAAAGGGCGATGGGATAGGCTTCTCCGTGTTTATGACGGACGCGCACGCCGCGCCAGACCTCGTAGAGGATTGCGCCTGCGGTGAAGGCGCACACGGCGAAGGCTACGTTGGCCCAGATATCGCGCACGCCCAGCAGGGGCAGCACAGCAGCGCACAGAGCGGCGGCAAGGGCGGGTAAAGTGAGGTTGCGCCAGAGGGCGCGCGTCGAGGTGCGTCGCCATGCCAGCAAAGGGCCGACGCCCATCGCGAGAAGCAAGACCAGCAAGATAGGACCATTGACCTGCTTGTAAAATGGGGGGCCGACCGTTTGCATCTGGCGGGTGAATGCCCGCGAGAGTAGTGGGAAAAGCGTTCCCCACAGTGTGGCGAAGGTTACACCCAGGAGCAAGAAGTTGTTGAGCAGGAAGCTTCCCTCGCGCGAGATGGGCGAGTCAAACTCTTGCTCCGAGCGCAACCTGGGCAGGCGGAAGATGAAAAGCGCGATGCTAAATACGATGATGATGGCCAGGAATGCCAGAAAAAAGCCGCCTACGGCTGAATAGGCGAACGAATGCACGGAACTGATAATGCCGCTGCGTACCTCGAAGGTGCCGAAAATCGAGAGCGCGAAGGAGAGGATCACCAGCGACAGGTTCCAGACCTTGAGCATACCGCGCCGTTCTTGCACCATGGTGGAATGCAGGAAGGCGGTAGCCGTGAGCCAGGGTAAGAGCGCGGCGTTTTCTACGGGGTCCCAGCCCCAGTAGCCGCCCCAACCCAGCACATGATAGGCCCACCACGCGCCGAGCAGCAGGCCGGTCGTCTGTATGGTCCAGGCCGCGAGCGTCCAACGACGGATGGCGCGCAGCCATTCGCTGCCAAGTTGGCCGGTAATCATTGCGGCGACGGCGAAGGCGAAGGGAATTGAAAAGCTCATGTAGCCCATCAAGAGCATGGGCGGGTGGACAAGCATTCCAGTATCCATCAACAGGGGGTTCAATCCGACACCGTTAGCCGGTGGAACGGGCAAGCGCGCGAATGGATTTGAGACGCTTGTGAGCATTATCAAGAAGAAGATCTCGATAGCCATTAGCGTAGCCATCACGTATGGCACAAGCGCGGTGGGTGCGCGTTTCGAGGTGAAGATGAAAATGGCGGAGAAGATTGAGAGCATCAAAGCCCAGAAGAGCAGCGAACCTTCCTGCCCGCCATTGAAGGCCGAGGCTGTAAAGTACCAGGGCATGGAGAGGCTTGAATGCTGCGCTACGTAGCTGACGCCAAAATCGTGGATGAGAAACGAGATGATAAGGGAGGCCGCGGCCAGTAGTAAGAAGCAGGTCACGGCCAGCACGCTGCGTTTCGCGCTGGCGACCAGGGCGGGATGCTGGCGCAGCGCGCCTGCTATGGATAGAGCGATAGCCAGGACTGCAAAGCCTGTTGCGAGTATGAGCGAAATACGACCAAGAGTTGAAAAATACACGGCGCTCCCTTACTAAATACTACTTTCCGGGCGTGGCGGATTGAAATTTTGATGGGCATTTCGCCAGCAGCGTTTGAGCTTGAAAAGGTCCACGTCCCGCGTAGAGTCCCTCAACAACGACGGTGATGCCGGGACGAAAAATGTCAGGCACAATGCCACTATAGGCGACCTGCAAAGATTGACCACCATCCGCGATGGTAAAGCGCACCAGTTGATGCGCATCGTCATTGACGACCGATCCGGCCTGCACAACACCTGCGACACGTACCGCCTGTGTGGTGCAGTTTGCGCAGCTCCTGAGTTCCGGCACGGTCATATAGTAGACGGAGGTGGCCTGCGTGTTGGCAATGACGAGGTAGATTACCGCGCCCAGGATGGCAAGCCCGCCCAGCATAAAGCTGATGGGCAGTCGCCGTTTGCGCCGCGTTTGCGGTTGTTGCTCTTCTATTGAGGCATTAAGAGCTGTTTGCACGCTTCTTCCTCGCTTTCAAATAAAAAAGATTACTGGTGGGGGCTGGTCTGGTACAGAATGTTGAGCAGTGCGCCAAGTACAAAGACCAGGATGCCCAGGGCTAGCATTAATTGCGGCGCGACCGACGAGAGGCGCGTGGCGCGTTTTGCCAGCCGTCGTATGTTGCTTTGTCCGAGATAGGTCGCCAGCGCGAACATACAGAGCGCGACGAGTATCTTGAGCGCCAGAACTGACAGGTATGACCAGCCCAGCGTGGTGGTAGTCAGGCGATCAAATGCCAGGTATGCTCCACTCAAGAGTAACACACCTGTGCAAATTGTCACCATTCGTTTGAATAGCGCGGCCATGTGTCCGGCTATGCCCCCCATGCCCCCTGTGCCCCCGGCTCCCGATGCGGAAGCGCCGTTACGCATGGCAGGAAGAGCTACCACAAGGTAGAAAAAGCTTCCACCCACCCAGGCTGCTGCCGCTAATAGATGCGCCGCGCGGGCGATCAAACGTATCTCTAGCATGTTGTTTTACCAGGGCGGGGACAGAGCCGCCGCCCAATAAGCGTCAAGTTAATGAACTCTCGTATGAGATCGATGGCTGTATGCCGGGCCGCTTCCAGGGCGGGGGGGCCGCAAGAGCGGCGAAGCCCCGCCCGTACCCTACACGAACCAGATACCCGGTCGTATAGGGTACGGG
>DAHVFL010000409.1 GCA_027316975.1 Chloroflexota bacterium
GTGACAGTTCAGGCAGGGTGACAGTTCAGGCAGGAGGATTGTCATCCTGAGCGCAGCGAAGGATCTGACCGGTCGGGTACCGAGATCCTTCGCTGCGCTCAGGATGACAGTTCGGGCAGGATGACAGGACCGGTTTTGATCGGCAAACATCATTGGGATAGCTGGGCCGCGAGCGTCCCATATTCGGCTAGAAAGGCGAACAGGGCAGTTATGGGTTTCTGGCAGATTGCGGGTTTGAGTCTTGCCGGTTTGGTGGCGCTCCTGTTCGTCTTTTTGTGCATGACGAGTCTTTACCATGCAATTTGCATTGCATTCGATGAAAGGAAATATCCCGCGACTGGCAGGCTGGTTGATGTTGGGGGCTACCGTCTGCATGTCACTATACGGGGAGAAGGCGGCCCAACCGTCGTTTTGGATGCCGGGCTGGCCCATGTCTCGACGGTCTGGAACCTTGTTGAGCCGGAGGTTGCAACGTTCACTCGCGTGTGCGCCGTTGACCGGGCGGGTCATGCCTGGAGCGATCATGGCCCTTTCCCGCGCACAAGCTGGCAAATCTGTCAGGAGCTACACGCGCTGCTCATGAACGCGGGTATCGAGGGGCCATACGTGTTGGTCGGCCATTCCTTTGGCGGACTCAACATGTATCTCTATGCCAGCATGTATCCTGAAGACGTAGCGGGCCTGGTTTTGCTGGACGCGCTTTCGCGGGATATCAACCTGCATACGCCCCGTGAATTTGGCTATTTCATCGTCGCAAACCGCTTGAAATATTTCCTGTTCTCGCGTTTGACGCGACTGGGGGTGGCGCGATTCTATTTGCGGCTGAAGGGCGTTGATGTGGCGCAGGATTTTATTGTGCATTTGCCAGTTGAACTCCGCTATGCTACGATTGCAGGGTATTTGCGCAAGACGTTCGTGGCTGCTGCGGGGGAGAGCGCGTCATTGCGAGCCAGTGTCGAGCAGGCCCGGCTTGCCCAACCTCTGCGCGATATACCACTGGTAGTTGTCGCGCATGGCATACCGGAAATGTTCGAAGGCCGTATGTCTTCCGTGAAAGTGCAGCAGGCAGAGCAACGCTGGCAAAAAATGCAGGCGGCACTGGCCCAACTTTCTCCATCGGGCACATTCATAGTCGCTGAAAAGAGCGGCCACAAAATCCATATCGATCAACCTGAACTGGTGGTCGAGATCATCCGGCAGGTTGTGGAAGCGGCGCGGATGAAAATTTCGGAAGGATGCTGAATAACTGATGCCTGATTATGTCTGGGGACGAAACCCGGTGCTGGAAACGTTGCGTTCGCATCGCCAGGTGAAGCGGCTGCTCATGGCGGAGGGCCAACGCGACGCGCCAGCTCTTGCGGTCATTGTAGAGGAGGCAAGGCGGCGGCAGGTGCCTGTTGAAACGGTACCACGCCAGCGATTGGACCAGTTCAGCCAGGGCGCGGTACACCAGGGCTGCCTGGCGGTGGTCGAGGCGCGTAGGTATGCTTCGCTGGAGCAGATTCTTGACCGTGCCAGCCAGAAAAATGAAGACCCGTTTCTTTTGATCCTCGATGCCATTCAAGATGTGAATAATCTCGGCTCCCTGCTGCGCAGCGCGGAGGCGGCTGGCGTGCATGGAGTTGTCATTCCATTGCGCGAGGCAGCCGAGATCAATGCTACCGTAGTTAAAACTTCGGCGGGCGCAACGGAACACCTGCTGATAGCCCAGGAAAACAATATCACGCATACCATTGACTTGTTGAAGAAGCGGAATATCTGGGTGATTGGGCTGGCGGGCGAAGCTAGAACTGACTATGACAAAGCTAATCTGACGGGCGCGCTGGCGCTGGTGGTGGGAAACGAGGGCAAGGGGATCAGCCGTTTAGTGCGCGAACACTGCGACCTGCTTATCAAACTTCCCATGCGAGGGACCATCAACTCGCTCAACGCGGCAGTGGCGGGCAGCATCGCGTTATATGAGGCATTACGACAGAGAAACAGCACAAAAGCATAGCAGAGTGACAAAAGGGTGCGCGCCGCAGGCGCGCACCCTTTTGTCACTCTGCTATGCGAAAGCTTATACTTTTGCCGTGCTGGCCTGCTTTTCAAAATTCTTGAAGAACTGGTCGAGGGCGGCTTTGACGGCCTTGTTGATGATGAAATCGGGGGTCATGGCGATTTTGCCCTCGATCTCGGCCTGCGCGTTGTAGACGATTTCGGTGCCTTCGGGCACGTCGGTCAAGTCTATGGAGCAGGTGGCTTTGATGGAGCCAAAAGAGCTGGTCGGTTCGGCGATCAAGACCAGGTGTGACGGGGGTACGACCTCGCCTGTCTGCAAAAAGACGTTGTAGGGGCCTTTCAAGCCGGGAAAGTTTGGCGATACGGTCAGTTTGAGCTGGCGGCCTGTCGGAAAATCCACGAATTCAGCGCTATCACAGCCGGGGACGCTGTTTTTGAGGGTTTCGGGGTCGAGTAGCGCGTTGAATACCTGGGGGCGAGGCGCTTTGACTTTCTGGTTTCCTGAAACTTCCATTGTACGTTTATCCTCTTCATTTCTAAATTTTCCCGTACCATCCCCTCCGCTTCTGGTTTTTTGCTTCCGGTAGATATTGATACGTGCGTAAGGCGCGTCTGCCTGTTTTGCCGGACAAGCGCTTCGGCGAGAACGCTTATAGGTGTGTATTATAGCCGCAAGCGTTTACATGTCTCAATATGTAGAGCTATAAGTACTAATGTTGTCCTTACTGATTGGTACTATCTTGTCTCTATTTGCCAGACGATTACAGTGTTGTTGCTATCGCCGCTAGCCAGGCCGCCGGAACTCCACGCGACGGCGTTGATGGCTCCGCCGGGGCCGCTATAGATGGTTTTTGTGGGGGTAGAACTGGTGATATCCCAGAGGGTAAGCGTGCTATCGGTTGCGCCGGTGGCAAGTTGATTGGCGTTGTTGGGATTCCACGCGACGCCGTTGACGGGGGCGTTATGCGCCAGGCGATGAAGTTGACGACCGCTGGCGGCCCAAACGATGGCGTAATTGCTGGCGCTGCCTGCTGCCAACCTTGTGCCGTCCGGCGACCAGGCCAGGGAAGATGCCGCGCCGGGCATTTTGCGCGCGAAGACAGTGCTGCGCGGAGTCGAGGTGGTGAATACGACGATGTCGCTACTGGCCGTTGTAACTGCCAGGTATGCGCCATCTGGCGAGAGGGCCAGCGCGAGGATGGTTGATTTCGTCAAACTCCTGGCAGCGTTTTGTCTGGACACGGAAAGCGCGTATCCACCTTCGCCCAGCGTCCCTGCCAGAATGGCGTTCGCCTGGTTATCCCAGGCTATCGTGCTGACGGTCGCTCCCAGCGGGCCGTAGGCGCGATGGCGAACTGCTCCAGTGTCCCACAACTGTACTGTTTGATCTTCGCTGCCGGAGGCCAGCAGTGTCGAGTCGGGCGACCACACGACGCTGCGCACAGGGGCGCTGTGGCCTTTGTAGGTGGCGGTGTTTTGCTGGTTGGCGACTGTCCAGATTCTGGCGGTGTTATCGCGCGAGCCGGAGAGTAGTTGGGTGCCATCGGGCGACCAGAAGACGCTGGTGACAGCATCGCTGTGGCCGCGCAGGACGTATCTGGCGTTGGCCGGGGCGCGATTGCGGGAGTAGAAAAAAAAGCCCCCGCCGCCTGCGACTGCTGCGATTGCGACGCCGCCGAGAATCCAGCCCAGCGCGCCGCGCCTGTTGATACCGCCCGATTTGCCGGGCGGCGTCGATGGCAACTGTTGAGGCTGAGAAGGCGCTGGCGGGAGAGGGGCGGCCATAACGGTGGGAGACGACCCGGAATACGTCCGTGGATGATTTCCTATCGCTGGTGTTGGCGGCTGTGCGAATTGTGGCGATTGTCCAGCGTTCACGTTCACTTCTGCAGGTATGGGCCGGGCTGGATAAGCGGTTGGATGAAATGGCAGACTGTTTGAGTTGTTTTTCGGCGGTGTTGGCGTGTTCGCGACAGGATTGGGGGCGGGTGGCGCGTTGGGCGCGGCGCGATTTGTCTGTGAGAGGGTGGGAAGTGAGAGAAATGGGCGCACGTTGGTAGGCGCGTCCTGCTCGGCCTGAGTGAAGGCGGCGGCAAA
>DAHVFL010000040.1 GCA_027316975.1 Chloroflexota bacterium
ACGACGGCACGATAGCAAATATCCATGAGCGCTTCGGGGGCGAACGCAAACTGGTTGCGGTGCTGGATGCCGCCGAACTTCCCGCACTTTCCTCCGACGGAAGTGGTATACATGCGCTGAGTGGCAGCCTCCCTCAAGGGGTAAGGGTGGTGAGTGTGGAGTTTCCGGAGGTAGTGCTCAGTTTCCGTAAGGACGCGATCCCTGCTCATGAACTGGTCGCGTGGCTGGGATCGCGCTATCGGCTGCGTGACATCACCTTTCAAGAACCTCAGATCGAGGAAATCATCCGGCGCATCTATGAAGAGGGGCTGCTACTGGCAGAGGCATAGACTGTCTAGCAATGCCGCTGCCAGCATAGTGAGCCGTTAAGACGGCGCGTGACGGCCTTAGACCGACCAGCTTAAAAGTACCATATTGCGTCCGGTTCCGTACAGGTATTCTGGTGCCAACCGGCGGTCAGGTGAGCGTTGCGGGACTTCAGCCCACGCGCCAGCGCCGGGAACTGGCGCGGCGTATCGGCGTTGTCTTCGGTCAGCGTTCACAGCTCTGGTGGGACTTACCCCTCATCGACTCGCTGCGCTTGCTGCGCTTTCTCTATCGCGTGCCGGAGCAGCGACACGCGGCGAACCTGGCGCGTTTGCGCGCTCTGCTTGCACTCGATGAGTTCGTCGATACGCCCGTGCGCCAGCTTTCGCTGGGGCAGCGTATGCGCGGCGATCTCGCGGCAGCCCTGTTACACGACCCGGAACTGCTCTACCTGGACGAGCCAACCATTGGGCTGGATGTAGTGGCGAAGGCGCGTATCCGCGAATTTTTGCAGACTATCAACGCGGAACAGGGGGTAACTGTGCTGCTCACCACGCATGATATGGACGATATCGAGATGCTGTGTCGCCGTATGCTCATCATCGATCACGGGCGCAAGCTCTACGATGGCACCGTTGCCGATATCCGTTCCCGTTTTGGCGGCGAGCGTGCCATCATCGCCGAGTTCAGTCCTTCCGCGCTGGCCGCGCTGCCTCATGATGGTGAGGGTCAACCGCTCTTGACCGAACTGCCCGCCGGAGTGCGCCAGGCCAGCGCTGAAACGCCCTACATCCGGCTCAACTTCGAGCGCGACGCCATTCCAGCGCACGAACTGGTGGCCTGGCTGGGAGCGCGTTACCAACTGCGCGATATCACATTCCAGGAGCCGGAAATCGAGGATGTCATTCGCCGCATTTACGAACAGGGCCTGTTATTGCATGAGGATCAGGCATCAGTGTCGGTTTTTAATGCATAGAAACCGATGATTCCCATGAGCGGGTAGGATTGGTTTGCGCAGCGAAGAATCTCCCGCTGCTTTTGGAGAATCCCCACTGAGGGTCATCTGGCATGTCATCGAACACGACCTGCATCACGGCGGCGAGGTCTCCTTTATGCTCGGTATGCATGGACTGGCCGCGCCCGATCTGTAAATGCAGGCAGCGAGCCGACGGCTCTTGTCGTCGGCTCGCTGCCTGCAATCAAACGCGGTGACTTTGTGAAAATAGACGAGTCTCTATCTGCTTTGTACTGTCTTGTGGGGAAGCTATCTTGTAATACTACAAATACTATGTCCATGTAGGGACGCGATTTATCGCGTCCGCCCCTCACGTATACCCCTCATACCGTTGCGCATCATTCAACCGCGTGTCTGTCCGTAATTAGACCAGCACGGCATCGCGGTCGCCCACCAACTTTTGAATTTCGCGCAGTCGTTGTTCCGCCAATTCCACATTTTCGAGCGCCTGGGCCAGAATGCGTTGCTCGATGGAGGCGTAGGTTTCAGCAATTTCGGGGTCGATAGAGCCGCCGATTAGCTCTAATGCGCGATTCAGTTTTGTGTCAAGTGTTCCATTTGTGGCTGCCATGGCATTCCCTCATTTGTGATGCAAAAGTCTTTACCAGACGACTTCGACGAGACTATCTACGCAAACGGTACAGACGGTATCAGGATTGATCGCGCACTCCCTGTAACTGTACATTCACCTATGTATACGTTGGCAAACGGCTATTGGTTACATCGTGATAAACGTCAGAACAGTGCAGTTTTTTGTATCTACCTTCATCATACAGCAGACACTCAACAATTCAAAACAAATAAACCATCATTCCTATTCCGCCCCATGACAAGTACCACCGGCCTTAACCTGACTTGATACATAATCCGGTTGATCTGATGAACTTTAGCGCCCATCATTATGAAGGCTTGTCATCCTGTGCGCAGCGAAGTTCAAAATTGGCCTGATACTCAACGCCGTGATAGGCACCATCATGAAGGCTTGTCACCCTGAGCGCAGCGAAGGGTCTGCCTGGCCGCGTACCGAGATCCTTCGCTGCGCTCAGGGTGACACGACCGGTGGCGAGCGGGAAAATTCATCAGATCGACAGCATTATTTAACGTTCACGGTCAGATTCATCCCTGGATGAACAGTGCAAAGGACACGGTATGTACCTGCTGTAGGGAATGGCCCGATTTCCGTTTGCCCACTTGAAATATTCACATTGCCAATAGTGGGAGCGCCCGGCTCTTTGGTGGTAACCTGGTTACCGCTGCTATCCCATTTTCCATTGGTGATGATATGCAGCACCGGCACGTCTTCGACCAGCGTTACTTTTCCGCCTTTGGCAATATTGACACAGTTCTGCACAAAGTTGTTTCCCGACATATGGACCGTGCCACTGGCACAACCGCCTGATCCCCCGCCGCTCGTGCTGGTTGGCGTGCTGCTGCTACTGGCCTGGGGTGAGCCTGGCCTTGCGCAGGCCAGTAACAAAATACTGCCGGCGGCTAAAATGACCAGTACGCTGCCCACAATACGAAGACGTTTACTATTCATAGCTTTACTTCCTCTCACGCAATCAGTGTCTGTGGTTGTTGCCTGCATACTACACGCGCCAAAGTCAACCTGTGGCTTTGAAATCCAGTCGCTTTGCTATCGCGCCAGTAATGTTCAGACTAACAGTCAATACTATTGTATCGCATACTATACGAGAGAGTACAAGGGAGGGAAATCGGGTAAACGCCGTATAGTGCTTGTGGGAAGTACCTGATTTTTCTCGCAACCAGGAGTATGCGCTGTGCGTATATATGTGTAGAAAGGTCTCTCTACTTACACACATTTTTAAGGACCAGCGGCGATGAAATCACTTACAGGCCAATACGAATGCCTCCACCGTTCAGGCATCGGACTCGACTACTTTACCTCGCACATCGATCGCCTGACTTTGCAGGCCAATGGACGTTTCAGCCACATTCTTCAGGAAAAAAGCCGCATCGGCCACGCCGCAAAGACGTTGTTAAGCGGGCAGCAGGTTGATATGAACGCGCCCGAAGTCCGGCGAGAGGGCAGATATGCCTCTCAAGGTAATGTAGTCTCGTTCTTTTTCGACGATGGCACCCAGGAACAGGGCCAAATCACACCTGATGGTGGCATCCAACTCGGCAATAACTTCTTCGAGAAAGTGTCAGACTCGACACTCCTGCCGCCCACCCATCGCCTGAAAAGCAACATGGAAGATATCGCCAAAGGACTCAAGATCGCCGGAGCCATCGGCGGCTCTGCCATAAAAGCCGTCAAAACTATTCAGGATACCATCCAGAACGCGCAGGGACAGGGATCGCGTTCAACACCCGCTTCCAATTCCCCTCCGCAAGGCACAAACGCGTACTCCCAGGCTCCGGCCTATCAGCCACCTCAAACGCCGCCGCCTGCTCAACCGGTGTATAGCAACAGCAACGCGTCGCCCGGTCAGGGGCAAAATGCTGAAACGCTGTTTTGCGATCAATGTGGGCAACCGGCACGTCCGGGCAAGCTTTTCTGCAACCACTGCGGCGCGCGGTTGCCGTGATAGTGCTGCAAACAGCTATTCAAACTTCTATCTGACCTAAGAAAGCATCTCCAACTCTGCTTGCATTCCACTAACCTCTCGCACCCTTTTAGCCTGCTTGAACGTCCCATACTGCACCGGCATCTGCACTTTCGCCCCTTTGAGAAGGTCAGCAATCGTCAAAATCTGTATCTTTGGATAATCACTATGCCATCCAGGCGAATGGTAGCTGCCCGCGCTGACCGCCTCGGCAATCATGTCGCGGCTCGCTGGTTCCAGCGTGATGAAGACGCCGATGGCGGCGTTTTCGCGTTGCACCGAGCCAACCAGGTCGCGGATGTCGCCGGATTTGACGTGGCCCGATTTCACCTGGACGAGCACGCGCTTTGACTTGTCATTTGCATCGTCGATAAAGGTGATAACGCCGTCTATACCCTTATCGCTGCCCTTCTTCCCGCTTTTGCTGCCTTCCTGCCCGCCGAGTGGTTTGGCGCGCACAAGCGATAATGCCCACCACTGGAACTGGTAACGGTCGTCCTGGGCCAGTTGCTTTGCGGCTCCAATGTCTCGTGGTTCGCCCACCACTTTGAATGTGCTCTCAGGGAACATTTCTTGCAGGCGATATTTCTGGAGAGCAATACTGAGGTGCGTTATATCTATGCCTATCCACTTGCGACCTAATTTTTGCGCGGCGGCTACGGCTGTGCCACAGCCGCAAAACGGGTCGAGTATTACATCGCCTGGAATGCTGCTTGCCTGAATGATGCGCTCTAAGAGAGCAAGAGGTTTTTGGGTAGGATAACCCAGCTTTTCCCGTGAGTGAGCGGATAGCGGAGGAATATCGATGATAATTGATTGAATAGCCATACCTGGCATTTCGTCCAGGTATCGTTTGTAACGAGGTACGCCACCATCTTTTTCGGGCCAGTAAATACGCCCCTCTTTGTCCAGTTCTTCTAATGTTTCAACGGTATATTTCCAATGATTGCCACGAGTATTAGGATCAATCCCCCGCCAGGATTTGCCAGATGAACCATTCCGAGTTCCTGATGCCATAAGGTCGCTCAAAGTAAATCTGCGGCCTGTTTCCTTCTCAATATTACGATAAAAGCTATCGGTGTACTCTTTGTCGTAGGAAGTGTATTGAGTATTCCAGGTAAAACGTTCAGATTTCGAGTAAAACAACAGAGTATCGTGAATATGGTTCCACTTATGCGAATCACTTCTTGCGCTGGTGCGTTTCCAGATGATTTCGTTACGAAATTGATCAGGACCGAATATGGTATCCAACACGATCTTAAGATAATGGCTCGCCGTTGGGTCGCAATGTAAATAGAGGCTCCCGGTAGACTTGAGAACGCGGTGCAATTCAAAGAGTCGCGCTGCCATCATAACAAGATAAGCCATCATCTGGTTCGTGCCGATGAAGTCATGCAGAGCCTCAATCATCCTGGTTACATGATCGGGAGCCTGCTTGCGTAACTCGTCGTAGGTGCGTTGCGCGGCTTCATTCCAGTGCCAGGTGTCCTCGAATGCCACGATTTGCGCTTCGCTGTCGGTACCGCGTTCGTCTTTGAAGAGCACGTTATAGTTGCGGTTGGAATTAAATGGCGGATCAAGGTAGATCAAGTCTACACTCGCGCCGGGGATGTACTCGCGCAGGACTTCCAGGTTATCGCCGTAGAACAGGGTGTTCTCTGTGATCGGCTTTGGCGACATAGCAAGCTACCTCACTCTCCATACGATGATTGATGATATGGCTCCATAGTGATGGCCGTATCATAACATAGAATAGCTCAGGTAGCTATACAGCTGTTTGGAACGCGCGTTTGCCTTGACTTTTATGACACAATATGATACAATTTGCCTGTCCATTGATGGAACACCCGGGGAAAAAGCATAGACCCCGGCATCGGGCGAGAGGACTCGCATTGGGCATCCGAGAGGAGTACTTATGAAACCAATGAAGAAACCAATCCGCCTTTTAGGAGTCGTATTTCAGATTGACAGGTAGTGCCCGTGCAGGCGGGCAAGCCGAGCCGCCGGGCTGTCTGACCAAAACCTTGCTTAGCCGTTGCTAGCTCTCACATACATAGAGTAGCAGGTCTTTTGATGACTTACGTCGCAGGTTGGCAGCAGTATCCGGCGGATCATTACAATGGGCATATCTCAAAATATCATGCCCCTCTTTATGTAATAAATACTCGGTTCGACGTGCCACGGGAGTTGTGCAGAAAAAACACACAGGGCCTGGAACAATGAATTCCAGGCCCTGCTGCTTTTTGGGAAAATTCCCTTTCTCCACAGAAAAATCTTGAATATGGCTTGAAACCATGTTAAGATAGTATCTGTCAATCTCTCAATTATCGTTGTATCGAAAGGTTTGATTTGCCATGAATACGCTGAAAGAAGAAAGAAATCGTGGCTATGTTATTGCTGCTATTGGTGGTGTCGTTGCATTTATCGCCTTTTTCTTACCGTATGTATCTGTCTCAGTGTACACAAGCGGATATGGTATTTCGTTCAGTGGCTCAACCATAGGCGGTGGCCTTTATTTTGAGCTTCTAGCAGCGTTAGCTGCCATTGCCATACCTCTCGTACTCATCTACAGCAAGAATGCCTTCGGTTTGACAAATATGCCGCCCGACAGGCAGATCCGCGTTGGTATCTTTACCATCATTGGCGCGGGCATAGTAGGCGAATTGTGTGAGTTCATTCTGGCGATTAATCATAGCAGCATCAATGGCATTGATTTGACGATGTATGCGGTAGGCCTGGGTATTGGTTGGTGGCTGTACTTGCTGAGCGCGATTGCTATCATTGTTGGTGGTGTGGTGGCTTTGAGAAATCCGCAGGCACTTGCGCCTCAAACGTGGCAGTATCCCGCAACTCACAATCCTTATAATTCGCCCTATCCGCCGCAGTCGGGCCACTATCCGCCATATTCTACTACCGGCCAGCCGCACTATCCGCCGTATGCGCCTCCGTATACCGCAGACCCGGAGCTATACCAGCCGACAGAGCAAGGCCAGCAATATGGGCCGACAGAACGGCGTCCAACACCACAGACCGGCCCGCAGCACTATCCGAATACAGGGCCCCAGTCACAGCCATACGCGTCGTCGGAACCACCTCCGCCGCCGCCGCCGCCCTATTCATCGCAACAGTTGCCGCCTTTCTGAGCCAATACGGGCGGCCTCTCTTGTTGCGATGAACGCACACTATCGCGAAAGAGGTACATGGGATGTCACATCCACTTATCGTCCAGTTACGCTTTACTCGCAGCGAATGCCAGCGCGGACTCGAAGGACTGAGCGATGCCGATGCGCGCCGCCGTTTGCTACCCATGAACTGCATCAGTTGGAACATCGGCCACCTGGCCTGGCACGAGCAGGGCATGTGGTTGATCGACTTCCAGGGGCAAACGCCGCTGCCTCAACTCAACGAACTGTATGGCTATAATCAGCCGGCCAGCATACCTCCGCTTGCCGAGTCATTAGAAGCCTGGCAGACTGTGACGAAGATGACCGATCCTTTCCTCGACACGCTCACGACTCAAAAGCTCCAGGAAATGACCCTCACCGATGAAGTTGACCCGAACATACTCTACACTGCAGGTTCGCTCATGCAGCGCCTCATCTACCACTACTGGTACCACATCGGCGAAATCATGGCTATCCGGCAAATGCTGGGACACACGAACCTGGCGGAGTTCGTGGGCGATATCGATAGAGAGGCACCCTATAAGCCGCACTGAAAGCCTTCATTGTAAGAGTAGGGGCGGAGTTGTGCAAGGGCTTACACAGTAGGTTTTTTTGAAACGCACCAGTCACTCGAGCCTGTCATCCTGAGCGTAGCGAAGGATCTCTCGTCAGCACTATGCAGATCCTTCGCTACGCTCAGGATGACAGGCTCCACCTTACTTACACTCAATCTCCCAGCGACAAGATCGCCATGAATGCTTCCTGGGGAATCTCCACGTTGCCCACCATCTTCATGCGTTTCTTGCCCTCTTTCTGCTTCTCCAGCAGCTTGCGTTTGCGCGAAATGTCGCCGCCGTAACACTTGGCAAGCACGTCTTTGCGCATGGCTTTGACCGTCTCGCGGGCAATGATACGCGCCCCGATGGCCGCCTGGATGGGAACCTCGAAAAGCTGGCGCGGGATGAGGCTGCGCAGCTTCTCTACCAGCGCGCGTCCCTGCAAATAGGCTTTCTCGCGGTGCATAATCAGCGAGAGGGCATCGACGGGTACGGCATTGACGAGGATATCGAGCTTCACAAGATCGGCTTCGTGATAGCCGCCATACGAGTAATCGAGCGAGGCATATCCCTGCGTGCGCGACTTGAGCTGGTCATAGAAGTCGGTTATCAGTTCAGCCAGCGGAATGTTATAAGAGAGCAGGACGCGCTCCGCTTCTATATACTTCATCTCTTTGAACCCACCGCGCCGGGTCGTGACCAGGTCCATGATAGTACCGATATAACGTGTGGGTGTGAAGATGGAGATATCCATCCAGGGTTCTTCAATTTTCTCGATCTCGCCCGCGTCGGGCATCTCCGATGGATTGTCCACTTCCAACTCTTCGCCGTTGGTGCGCGTCACATGATATTGCACGCCTGGCGCGGTCGCCAGAATGTCCAGGTCGTATTCGCGTTCGATGCGTTCTTGCACGATCTCCATATGCAGCAGGCCCAGGAAGCCGCAGCGAAAACCGAAGCCCAGCGCGGTCGATGTTTCCGGCTCGAAAAATAATGAGGCATCGTTGAGCTTGAGCCGGTCCAGCGCGTCGCGTAGCAAGGAATACTCGTTTCCCTCGACCGGGTAAATACCCGCGAAAACCATCGGCTTAGCCGGACTGTAACCCGGCAGCGGCTCGATTCGCCCCAGCGCGCTCGGAACCGTGATGGTATCGCCCACGCGGCAATCCTTCACGTTCTTGAAACCGGTGGCGACGTAGCCGACTTCTCCGGCGGAAAGCGTTTGCGAAGAGGTCAGGCGCGGGTGAAAGTAACCGGCCTCTAAAATCTCGGTGGCGCTGCCCGTTGCCATCAGGACCAGCTTTTCGCCCTCGCGCAGCTCGCCATCCACTATACGCACGTAAGCGATTACGCCCTTGTAGGAGTCATAGTGTGAGTCGAATACCAGGGCGCGCAGGGGGGCACCCGGGTTGCCAGCGGGAGCAGGAATCTGCTGAATGATGGCTTCCAGGATAGCCTGAGTGCCGATACCCTCTTTGGCCGATGCCAGGATGCATTCCTCTCTGGGAATGCCGATCACATCCTCGACCTCTTGCATCACCCGTTCCGGTTCGGCGCCGGGCAAATCGATCTTGTTGATGACTGGAATAATGGTCAGGTTGGCCTCGAGCGCCAGGTAGAGGTTCGCCAGCGTTTGCGCCTCGATACCCTGCGTGGCGTCGATCACCAGCAGCGCGCCCTCGCACGCGGCCAGGCTGCGCGACACTTCATACGTAAAATCGACATGACCGGGTGTGTCGATTAGATTAAGTTCGTATTGCTCCCCGTCCAGCGCGTTATAGAGCATACGCACGGCCTGAGCCTTGATGGTGATGCCCTTTTCGCGCTCCAAATCCATCTGATCGAGTGTCTGCTCCATCAATTCGCGTTTAGAGACGGTGCCGGTATATTCGAGCATGCGATCAGCCAGCGTCGATTTGCCATGATCGATGTGCCCGGCTGTTCCGATACAACTCATGCTTGTAAACCTTGTAAGGGCCGCAATAAACCGCGTCCGTGCCTGCCAGGGCGGGGGGGGGCCGCAGGGCCGGGCTTCGCCGCCCCTGCGGCCCCCCCGCCCTGGCTTTGTCTCCCAGTATACTACAGTAACCATCTTCTGACTATGCCCTTCAACGGTAATTTTCCACAATTTTCATGGCTTTCGATTTGGAACAGGTCTCTATACTACAGGTGAGGAAAGAAGCAACCCATGCTCACCGGTCCTCGCAAATTACGTGTCGTTAGTGACAAAAGGAGAATAGTCCAGTACTATGGCTACAATTCATGTAAATACCGACCTGATGCGCCAGCTCGGCCAGGTCTTCGTCCAACTCAACGAGCAGATCAGCAACCAGACCGAGCCTCAGATTCAAAACCGCATTGGCCAGCTCGAAGGCGACTGGCAGGGTGTGAGTCGCCAACGCTTTGAGCAGATGTTCCAGGAATGGCGCGCAGCTACTGACCGCGTTGTCGTCCAGGGCGAGGAACTCGGTCGCCACCTGCAAAACACCGCCCAGCAATTCGAGAACGTCGACTCCCAGTCGTAACCAGTATCTTTAACCATGGCGGAGACACGCCCGCGCCCCTACCCTGTACGGCTTATAGCTCAATGCCGCGCTTCGTGCAGGGTAGGGGCGCGGGCGTGTCCCCGCCATGGCGCGTCCATGTGCTATACTATAGCATGAACGAGAAAATCCAATCAGTCCTGAACTCATTGCCGCACAAGCCGGGCATCTATATTATGAAGGATGCGTCGGAAACCATTTTATACGTCGGCAAGGCCATCTCGCTTTATAACCGCGTGCGCTCCTATTTCCAGGAATCCACCGACCTCAGCCCCAAGAATCGCAGCATGGTGGCAAAAATAGAAGACATCGAATTTCTGGTGGTCAAAAACGAAGTAGAGGCGCTGGTATTAGAGAGCAACTACATCAAGCAATATCGCCCCAAATATAATGTGCTGCTGCGCGACGACAAGAGCTACCCCTACATCAAAGTTGCCCTGACAGAAGATTTCCCGCGTGTCTATCGCGTGCGCAGCTTCTCGCGCGACGGCAATCGCTACTTCGGTCCATACACCAACTCCGGCGCGGTAGATGCCACGCTGGACTTGCTCAATAAACTGTTCTCATTTCGCACCTGTCGTTATGACGCCACGAACTGGGCCCCACCGCGCAACGGAGAACCACCCGCAGGTTGGAAGCAAAAACTACTGGCGCGTCCCTGCACGCAATACTATATTCATCGCTGCATCGCCCCCTGCGTAGCCTGTACGACACGCGAAGAATACGATAAGATCATCCAGCAGGTCATCCTTTTTCTGGAAGGCCGCCACGATGAAGTGGTAGACCAGTTGCAGGAGAAGATGCAGGCAGCGGCGGAAAACCTCAACTTTGAAGAGGCCGCGCGCATCCGCGATCACATCAAAGCGGTCGAACGCATTCTGGAGAAGCAGCGCGTCATCTCCACCGAGGGCCAGGATGACCAGGACGTAATCGCCCTTGCCGGCGGCGAGGATGAGACGTGCGCCCAGGTCTTCTTCTTCCGCAACGGCAAACTGGTGGGGCGTGAATACTTCATCCTGCAAGGCACGCGCGAGAGTGCGCCCGGCGAAGTGATGGCATCGTTCTTCACACAATTCTATGAAAGCTCGCCGCACATTCCCGCCGAAATCATCGTAGAGGTCGAACCCGATGATCGCGCCGTTGTGCAGGCATGGCTTAAGGAGAAACGCCAGGGCGCGGTATCCATTACCGCGCCTAAACGCGGCGACAAGCTGCGCCTGGTCGAAATGGTCAAACAGAACGCCCGCGAAGTGCTTGAGCAGCAGCGCATCAAATGGCTGAGCGATAGCCAGAAGACGCAACTGGCGTTGGAAGAGATTCAAGCTGCCCTGAACCTGGCCGCGCCACCCTATCGCATCGAGTGCTACGACATCTCCAACACTCAGGGCACCAACTCGGTAGGCGCGATGGTCGTATTCGAGGCCGGACGCCCCAAAAACAGCGAATATCGCCGTTTCAAAATCAAGACGGTCGAAGGACCAAACGATTTCGCCAGTCACCAGGAGATGCTGCGCCGCCGCTTCCGCAGGCAGGCAAACAGCGAGCAGGCCGCCACCGAACAGCAGGAAGCCCCCCTCGCCATTGACGATACGCAGGCGGAACAACCCCTGCAACACGAATGGGCTATGCCCGACCTGATAATCATCGACGGCGGCAAAGGACAGCTCAGCGCCGCGATGGCGGTGTTGCAGGATTTGCATATCGACGTGCCAGCGGTGGGGCTGGCGAAAGAGAACGAAGAAATCTTCACACCTGCTTCGCCTGACCCCATCATCCTGCCACGCTCATCGCAGGGCCTGTACATGGTACAACGCATCCGCGACGAGGCGCACCGTTTCGGCATCACCTACCACCGCAAACTGCGCTCCGACCGCACCTTCAAATCGGTGTTGGACGAAATTCCAGGCATCGGCCCCAAACGCAAACAGGCCCTTATGAAATACTACGGCTCGATCAAAGCCATCAGTTCCGCCAGCATCGACGATCTCGCCGCCCTCAACGGCATGACCCGCGACGCTGCCGAAAAAGTTAAAGAATACATCGGTCGCACCGAATCGTAGCCACACCTGTTGTGGGAATACTTTTCCCCTCCCACAACGTTGTTATATGTAGGGACGCGATTTATCGCGTCCGCCAATCGCGTCCGCCAATCGCATCTATCTGTGCCGCGTATTTGTCCACTTTATGCACAAAAAGACGATCCGGCGCGTTCCTGCAAATTTTGATTGACAATATCGCGGGTCTGCGCTATATAGTAATAGGTAGAGAATAGAGGCACGCTAAAAAGCGCGCAGAGAGTCCAACCAGGGGTGACAATTGTATGCCGACGTATGAGTATCTATGCAATCATTGCAGCCATCGTTTTGAAACATGGCAGAAAATGTCCGACGACCCATTAACCACCTGCCCCAAATGCGGCCAACACATTCGTAGAGTGTTGTTCGCGGCAGGGATCGTCTTCAAGGGTTCCGGCTTTTATAAGACCGATCACAGTAACGGCCCTGTTGCGAGCGAGAATGGTAGTGCGCCCAAAAGCGATGAGGCCGCTGCCCCCGGAGAAGGCCAGAGCAAACCCGCCTCTACCGAGAGCAAATCAAGCGAAAGCAAACCGGCTGAGAGTAGTTCAGGCGCATCCGGCGAAAACAAAGTAACAGCAGAGGCGAAGTAAGCCATTATGCCAGAATCAACGTTTGCAGGCATCCAACGCCGCCAGATCGAAATTACCATCGGCGAATTGTGGCTGACCGACGACCATTTCATCCGTCAGGGCATCATCGAACGCCTACGTCACCTGATCTCACACGCCGACCCAGGCATGGACCTCACTCAACTAAGCGACGCCGCCCGCGCAGAACTGCAAGAACTTGATTTATTACGTGGATAATTTTCAGAGCGGCTGAGCCGCTCTGAAAATTATCCACGTAATAAATCTACCCAAATTTCCTAGTAGGGAATATGTTACTGGCTTTCTGATGGAAAAGCCATGTATACTGGTTACACAACCCCTTGCCGGAAAATAGGAGAGAGGTACAGGGTATGCAAGTGCAGCATGAGCAATCCGAGCAATCGCAGAACCACGAAATCGAGAACCTGCAACGTCAGGTGAACGAACTCACGGCGGCTAATCTGCTCTTACAGGAACAACTCGCGCGTAAAGAGCAGTTTGCAGCCATGATTGCTCATGAGCTTCGCAGCCCTCTCACCCCCATTATCAACTACGCCCAGATCGTGGCGCGTCCCAATCAGCGCCGCGAAACCATCGAACGCGGCACCAACATCATCATCAGCCAGGGCTGGCGTCTGACGCGCCTCGTAAGCGATCTGCTCGACTCCTCGCGCCTGTCTTCGGGACAATTTTCATTGAAATGTGCCCCCTGCGACGCTGTCGCCCTTGTTCGGGAAGTGGCAGAGCAATTGCGTCCGATCGCGCCCTATCATCACTTCGCGGTCGAGATACCCACGTCTCCCGTCGTAGGCAACTGGGACGCTGACCGGCTCCAGCAAGCGCTGGGCAACCTGGTGGATAACGCCATCAAATACTCCGACGAAGACACCACCATCACGGTACGCGCGGTTCAAACACCCGGTAAAATGCACATTAGCGTGCATAATGAAGGCGTGAGCATTCCCACCGCCAGTATTGAACAGCTTTTCCGCCCCTTCAGTCGTCTTCCTGGCAGTAGCTCTCACAAAGGTTCGGGACTCGGCCTCTACATCGCCAAATGCATCATCGAAGCCCACGGCGGCGAGTTGCGTCTCGACCAATCCACCGGAGACCAGCAAGGCACAACCTTCTCCTTTGATTTGCCGGTGGAATAATAACTTCCTGTACGAATCTACAGGCTCATGCCTGTTAATAGTATCTATGCTAAAAACCGTTAAAATTAGCGGTACATACTGCCGCGTTCGCGGCTATACTTACTCATGTGCAGAGGAATCTACCGGCGCGGTTCTGCAAACGGCATGGCGTTGATTGTGGAACCCGGCGCGGTGCCGCTTGATCGCGGAGAATGCAAAAAGTCTGCGTGCGAGGCGGAATCAGCAGCGTTCTCGGCGAAGGTATCATCGGATATGGTATCGTAGGATCGCGCCGGTAGGGACCGAAACCGTTGTTGTATCTTACACTCTACACAGGCGTAATCGTGTAGTGTCGGGGCGATCCTCGTGGTCGCCCTGTAATAAAGAAGGGAGAACAAAACACAATGGCACAATGGGCGTATAAAGTGGCCTATATCGATTATCGCGGGCGTATTTCCAGCGAGGGACTCGAAACCCTTATGGGAGATAACGAGCGACGCAGCGCATTCGCGCGTCGCTATCTCAACACGCTGGGCAAAGAGGGCTGGGAACTGGTCGGCATTCAACCTCTGGCCTCAAACTCGGCCTACTATGTCTTCAAACGAGCCGCGCAGGAAGGCGATTTCGCAGAGGATGCCCCGCCCGCTTCCAGCGAATCTGCCCCCGCGAGTGGCGGCCCTTCCATAGAAACAGCCTGAAAAGAAAAAATGGGTACCGGTGATGACTTGTCGCCCCCGGTACCCATTTTTTCTATCTCACCCTCTTTTTATATACAGCCACGTCTTCCCACCATCTTCCGTCTTGAATAACAGGGAAGGCTCGGACGCGGGTGAGTTATGCGTAATTGATCCAAGCGCCCACCCTACCTTGCTCGTTACGAAACTGTAGTCGAACAGGCCGGTATTAAGCATATTGACCTGGGGCACAATTTTCGTCCAATGTTTGCCACCATCGCTGGTCGTGTATAAAAAAGGCGCTCCCCATGCATTACCTATCCACCCGTGATTGGCATCTACAAAAAGGGGATCATGCGTTGGCGCGTAAATATCAAGATTAGGGGGCGTTGAAATGCGCAGCAGCGATGTACTCTGCCAACTATTCCCTCCATCGTGCGTTATATACACATCAAGGCTGTTGGCTGCCCAGAAACTGACGGGTAGAATACCCTCACGTGCCGAGAAAAATTGAGGCTGCCATACAACCGTCCCACTTTTAAAAATCCTGCTATCGCCATTGCCCGGCGGCGGCAATAGTTGTTGATGCCACGTTCGACCACCATCACGAGTGATGTAGAGACGAGGGTTAAGAGAGACGCTCGAAGCGCCGGTAATCCAACCTGTGGTCGCATTGATAAAGATGGGGTTGTTATCCGCATTCGCAAATGGGAGAGCGCCGGGCTGGTCACTGGTTGCGGGGCTACTAATGGCAATCTTTGTCCAACTCTGACCCCCATCTACGCTGTGATAAAAATCCTCTTCGGCAAATTTGCCATTTTTAAGCACATCCACCGTTAGCCAGCCTGTTCGCGCATCAATGAAATTGATCCCCCGAATATCACTTCCCGGCAGTTCAGATTGTTGCCACGTTTTCCCGCCATCGCCGGTGCGGAAAAGCAGCGCCGGTGCATTTCCTGGCTGCGCTAAAGCTACCCATGCCACACACGCATTCAGAAAGTAAGGATTGCCCGCATAAGATGTTTTTTGCGTTACAGAGGTCGACAGCCTACCTTGTTGCAACGGGGTCACATCTTGCCAGGACGTGCCGCCATCTGTTGTACGCAAGATACGATTCAGGCCCGTGGAATAGTCCATTCCCAATGCCCAGCCTGTCGTAGCATTTATCATATGTAGTGAGGACAGCCCCGCATTACTAGTCTGAGCTTGCGAAATGATGCACTGCGGCGCGGTCGCGGTTGTGCGACCGCCCGTGTTCCCCTGCTGCGAGCGTTGCGCCACGCGAGTCACAACCAGCAGCGAACCCACCAGCAGGGCCGTAATCAGAACCGCCGCAAACGCATTAAGCCGCTGTACCCGGCGTTTTCGCCGTAAAGCCACAACACCAGGGAGAACCTCCGTAATGTATGGTAGGGGCGACCCTTGCGGTCGCCCTGGCCCTTGTAACCCTTGCGGTCGCCCTGGCTCCTCTACCCCCTGCGCTTGCTCCCATATCTCTTGCGGTCGCCCTGAAATAAGTTGCTCTGGCAGCGCGGCAGATGTATACAGCGTTTCCAGGTCATCGATCAGTTGCAACTGGTCAGCATCCGCCTGCGCGTCCAGCAGGTCTGCATACTGCGAAGAGAACGCTTGCTTATCTATCTTATGGTTTTTATCGCTCATGGTATTGCTCCTTGAGGCTCGCGATGATACGAGTGAGTTGCTTCTTAATGGCTGCCGAATTTTTGCCGACCACAGCCGCGATCTGCGATGAACTGAGTCCCGCCGCGAAGCGCAGCGCCAATAGCTCGCGTTTCCCGTCATCCAGCTTTGCCACCAGCATCCGCAGATGCGCGAGACGTTCCTGTTGCAGCGCGATACTCTCCGGGTCTTGTTGCTCATCCGCCGCCGCTTCCATTGCCACCGCCAGTGCATCCCATG
>DAHVFL010000410.1 GCA_027316975.1 Chloroflexota bacterium
CGGCTTTCGTCCTGGCGCGCAGTTGCGGTGTGAATGGCACTTTGACCCGCCGTTGCGAGGCGACGTAGTAGATGTAGCCGTAGGCAATCGGCGGTTTGCCCGGCAGCCGCTCTTCCAGGCACAGTGCCTGCGCACAGAGCTGGATATGCTCATTGAGCCAGTTACCCAGGTGTCCATGCTTATACTCCACCGGGATCACCACTCCTGCCCGCTCCTCGACCACGTCGGCAAAGCCGCTCACGTGTAAGGTTTCGCTGGAGAGGTACAGGCGTGTCGTCTCGGTCACTCCCTCTGCCGTGACCCGCGTCCCCTCCTGATGCACGCGCTGGTGGGCGAGTTGCCCTTCCAGTACGAATTCGTTGACGAGCGTCTCGCCCTGCACCACCTGGTAGTAAAAGCTGCGCGGGCAATATTCTATTGCATTCAGCGAAGAGATGGGTATGGTGTCTATGCGTGATATATTGCTCATTGTTTGCCTTTCAGAATGCTTGCTTGCCGGTAGGTGCGTAGTTGCTCCCCGTCGCGTATAGCAAAGACCCTTTCATGGCTGCCAGGACCGCCGACGCGCTGCCAGTAGCGATTGAGCTGCCACTCACGGGCCTTGCCGGGATGGCGCTTTCCGGCCCAGTTCAACAGGCGCTGCTCGATGAGCTCATCAAAGCGCCTCATAGCTGACGCCGGGACAACTCCGTTATAGTAGGCCACCCATCCAATGACCAGCGGATTCAGCTCCTTGATCACGCGCGCCTGTGGGGCCGTCTGCAACTGCAATAACCGTTGATCGATGGTCGCCAGGTGGCGTTTGATCGCTTCCTGGCTGGGCGCAATGATGGTCTTGATCCTGTTTCCCTGCTCCTGCCGTATGTTGAACCCCAGAAAATCAAAGCCGACCTGTCCCTGAGAGGGGATCAGGGTATGGGTGATGCGTGTTTTATCGGCATGAAGATGGAGGCCCAGGTGTGCTAACCAGCGCTTGACGCGCCTGATGGCCTGTTGCAATTCTTTGAGATCATGGTGCAAGATCACGAAATCATCCGCGTAGCGCACGAGCAGAGGTCGTTCCCCTGCGCGCACTTTGTCCACGCCTTCGGTCGCGACCGCTTCCATGCCATGCAGCGCGATATTCATCAACAGGGGTGAGAGCACGCCGCCCTGGGCAAGCCCTGTTTCGCTGGGGGCATACATCTCGCCATCCATCACACCTGCCCTGAGCCAGGCGGTAATCAGCTGCCTGAGTACGTGGGAGGTTTGCAGCTTGTCGAGCAGGGCTGCCTGGTTGACGGAATCAAAGGCGGTTTCAATATCGGCGTCAAAGACGAACATGGGTTGACGGTCAATCGCCACCACAATGGCTGCCATTGCATCATGGACGCCGAGTCCGGGACGAAAGCCGTAACTGTGCGCCTCAAATTTCACTTCCCATTCCGGTTCGAGCGCCAGTTTCACCAGCGCCTGCTTGCAGCGGTCGATCATCGACAGGATGGCGAGCGGGCGGCGTTCTGCCGTGTCAGGCTTGGGAACCCATACCCGGCGCACCGGCATGGGCGGCTGGTAATTCCAGTTGCGGGGATGAATGGCGGACGCCATTGCCAGCCGCTCCTCAAGCCCGAGCGACTTAATGCCATCGACTCCGGCGGTATCCCTGCCCGGATTCTCCCCGGCGACCCGGCGCACAGCCAGCAGGCGGGCCGCTTCCGATTCCATCAGGCGCTGCTGCAAGTCATACACCGCTTGCCTGTCACCACGCAGTGATGCCTGCGCAATTTGCTTTTGCGCGCGCACCACCTGCTGTTCCAGTGAGCGCCAGGGCAAAACGTTGTGGGGCTGGTTAGCAGGCCTGGCCTCCTGTCGTTGCTGCGCTATTTTCTTGTTGTTCATCTGATGTGCCTCAAGAGCTTTCAGATGTTACAGAGGAAACAGCGCTTGTTTCTTTGCTGCACGCTCTCCCTGTCCTCGTAAATGCACATGTGGCCGTTGTTTTCATAGACCAGCACGGGTACGTGTTTTCGCGCGCCCGTGTACTGATTGATCAGCATATCCACCGCCATTGTCGCGACAGCTGTATTCAGTGTCTTCACAGCGGGTTCTTTAATATCCTTGCCCGTGACATACCCTCGCTTCACCAGTTCCTCCCGGATGACCTGGTCTGGATGCCTCTCGCTGGCCACCTTGATCGGATTGATGCGCTGCAGGCACTGTAAACAGAGGCAGTCACCTACCCGCGCTGTAATCACCTCGCCGCTCATATCTTCAAGTTTGTGATCTTTCACGGTGATATTGACTCCCAGCGAGAGCAGCGGCACGAAGTAGTGTACCGAAAGCTCCTGCGCTTTGAGCCTGCTGGAATGGTTATCGGTCGCGACGATCAGCCAGTCGGAGAGTGCCAGCACGCTCTCCACTTCTTTCTCATGCACGTCCTTTTTGTAGGCCGTGATCGTCGCCTTCGGGTTGATGCGGGTGAGGTGCCGTTTGACCACGTCAACTTTCGCGCGCTTCTGTTCGGCGTCCTCGTAGTACGCTCCCACCACGCGGTTCAGGTTCGACATCTCTAGCACATCGGGATCGATCAGGTTGATCTCGTGAAACCCCATGTGGATGAGGTGTTCCGCGACCACCGATCCCAGGCCGCCAACGCCGATGATGGAGATCGACTGGTCGCGCATAATGGCGCGCATTACGTCCAGCCCCAGCGCTAAGACGCTGCGGTTGAAAAACCCCTCTCCGCCCGTCACCACCGTTTTTTCATAGCGTTCGTCCGCGTCTTCGCGAAAGTCGGCGCTCGCAATGTTTTCCGGGCTGGTCTGCGTTTTCAGCAGCGCCTTTCGCGCCACAATAGCGCCATTGCTGAGTGTCCAGACGCGCGCCGAGTACCTGTGCTGGGAGAACACAATACTCGCGTAATGCAGCCCCGCAAACGTATCTTTGAGAAAGCGGAAGAAGGTTCTTTCGTCTGCATCATCGGTACCTGAGAATGCCACATCCCCGCGCGTAAAGGGATGGGTATGCACGTCGATAATGGTATCGACATCGTACCTGCTCGTCACCTCGACTAACGCCTGATGGATGAAATCTTTTTTGATGCGCAGCAGGGCCACGCTCTGGTGATTGTAGTCTGATTGCGCCGGGAAGAGCATATCGATGACGGTGATGATCGTGTACCCGTCGATCTTCTGTGTCTTCCCTAGCAGCACCGCGAAATGTTCTTTCGAGGTGTCCGCCAGCAGCATCTCCCGCAAGCTGGCCAGGTCGCCATGTTTAAATTTGATGTGGTTTCGTGCGCGCGTAGTCATAGATGGGTCCTTTCGTAAATGACAGGTGTCTCAGCCTGTGTGACGGGTGCAGCTGCCGGCTGCACCCGTCACACAGGCTGAGATGTGCTTAATCCTCAGTTCCCGACAGCACTTCGCTGATCAGGGTGAAGTAGGTCCAGAGGCTATCGCCTTTGCGCCAATCTCCGGGGCGCTGTATCGGGGCAGGCTGCCAGCTCCCAGGGTTAATGTAGACGCAGTACCACTTCCAGCCTTGCGTCAGAGGATCGCTGCAGGCCTCGTGGTAGGCCGTCTGGTAGAGGTGTCCGTTAACGGAGACCGGTATCTCCTCCTTGAGGTAGAAACCAACCGGTGGCAGCTCGGGATACTCGGTAGGGAAGACAATCAGCAGGTCGGTCGTCCGGGCAATGTTATGCCAGATGGGGGGCAGGACATACTGGTTGGCGATCATCCAATCCGCGTGTTCTTCATCGAACGTGACGCCTTTCTTGAACAGCTTCTCTGCGATGTCGTAGACCTGCTCGATAATGAGCTGTTTGGAGAGGAACGTGCGTTCCCCTCCATACGTGACCATGCCCTTTGTCCTGTCAGGAATAGTGGTAATCTTGACCGGGTTGCCGTGCCGGTCATACAATTCCGCCGGTTTATAGGTATAGCTCGGCTGAACCGGCCTGAACGCCAGCCCCTGCTGGATGACCGGCCGCCGACCGGGGCCAGGATTCATCTGCTGGATCAGTTGCTGCCCCGTGATGCCGCCGGGAGGGACTTGAATTCTTCTGCCATTAACGATTGCCATGTGTAGATGCTCCTTTCTAGTGGGTGATAGG
>DAHVFL010000411.1 GCA_027316975.1 Chloroflexota bacterium
CCTTTATAGCGACCTGGACGCATCGCAGGCCGGCGTGCATATGTCGCGCTTCAGCGACGCCCTGGAAGAAGTGATGGAAGAGGTCAGCAGCCAGTCATGGGCAAGAATTGAGACCCTGGCAGAACACGTCGCTCGCGCCATCGTCGAGAAACAAAAGGCATACCGCGCCGAAGTGCATATCCGCACCGATCTCCCCGTGCAAAAATGGACGCCTGTTTCAGGACGGCCCACCCAGGAAATCTACGGACTGCTCGCCCACGCCGTCGCCACAAAGCAGCACGCTCGCAGCATGATTGGCGTCGAAGTGCAGGGCATGGTAGCCTGCCCCTGCGCCCAGGACATGGTGCATTCCTACACGAAAGTGCGGCTCCAGGAAGAGGGATTTCCTGATCCTATCATCGACAAGATGCTGGCTGTCACCCCGCTCGCCACGCATAACCAGCGCGGGCGCGCCACCCTCATGATTGGCGCTGACCGCAGCCTGGACGCTCGCGACCTGATCGACCTGGCCGAAAGCGCCATGAGTTCTGAAAACTACGGACTGCTCAAGCGGCCCGATGAGCTATACATCGTCAATAAAGCGCACGCCAACCCACGCTTCGTCGAAGATGTCGCGCGCGAGATGTTACGCGCCGTGGTAGAAAAATATCCCGACCTCTCCGATGATAGCTTCGTGTGGGCGCGCCAGCGCAACGAGGAGACCATCCACAAGTACGATGTAGAAGCCGAGGGCTGGGGAACGCTGGGCGAACTTCGCGCGGAAATTCTCCAAAATGAGAGCCTGCAACGTCATACTACTAGAGAGGAATGGCTGGGACTTCTCTCCCAATGACAGTCTTGCCCGGTCGTGTTATAATGCGGTTACAAGGATATTACTGTTCGATCCAGACGTATCTCTATTGTTACCGCCTGGAGTATGTAATCATTACAGGGAGCATTTGTGGAAGGCGTTCTACTCGATCCTGGTCAACTGGCAAGAGCGGCGGCTGATGTCGCTTACGACAAAAAAGCATCGGATGTGCTTTTACTGGACATTCAAGACCTCACATCCATCGCGGATTACTTCGTCATCTGCAACGGCAACAACGTCCGCCAGATTTCGGCCATTGCCGACGCTATCGAAGACGAATTGAGAAAACAGGGAGCCAGATTGCTTTATCGCGAAGGTATCGCGGAATCCGGCTGGTTGATTCTGGACTATGGGGATATAATCGTACACATCTTCGGACCAAAAGAACGAGAATACTACCGCCTGGAACGCCTCTGGAGCGAAGCCAAAACGGTAGTGTACTTGCAATAAATTATTCAGAAAAGGTGATCGACGATGACATTTTTTCGTAACCGTATGTTCCTTGAGGGCATAGCTATCGGCGGTATCTGCGGCGTCATTATTGGTTCTATTATTGCCTTCACTATCGGTGAAAACAACATTGGAGCCGTTCGCAAAGCCATCGGCAGCCGCATCCCGCTCCCCGGTCGCGGCAAAGTACCCTATGAATTCCTTGCGTAATAACTAAAATCAACATCTGAAAAGCGCGCGGGCGCTCTCAGGAGGATAGTGTGCGGTTTGCGCGCGTTTTTTCCATCAGCATTGCCATCCTGCTGCTCTTTCTGGTCACTACTGCGCCCGGTTACGCCGCCAAAAAACCTCATGGGTGCGCTCAACCAGTTCCCCCGCTCATGTCTGGCTCACCAGGTCCTCCACCCGCAACACCCGGAATTGTGCTTATCAACGAAGTACTAAATAACCCGGCCTCAACCTGGAATTGTTCTGAGCCAGCCGGAACGTCTTCGATCTCGACAGATACCTGGGTAGAGCTGTATAACCCGCAAAACCAGCCATTTAACCTGTATGAAGCACGCGCCAGCCTTGATTCTGGCTCTCTGAACAATGCTTTCCATTTTCCCTTTGGCTCAGCGATTGCTGCTCATGGCTATCTGGTTGTCTTCCCCGAAGCTTACTCTCTGTCTAATACTTCAATAGCTGGAAGTACTATACGGCTCATGTTCGGCGGTGTTACCATCATTGACCTTGTAAGCGTACCCGCCCTGGCCCCCGACGCCTCCTACGCTCGCATCCCCGACGGTTCCACGAACTGGCAAATCACCACCAACCCCACCATCGATGCCAGCAACACATCATCAACTCAGATCACATCTACCCCGGTTCCCACTAAAAGCTCAGGCTCCAGCGGTACCGGCTCTACCGGCAGTGGCAACACAACCCCCACTCTCGTCACTGGAAAACAGCCCGGCTGGACAAAACTCCAGCTGCCCGCCACAAATTCTGCGGCCACACCCACCACCAATTCCCCATTGGTCGCATCGCCTGCTGCATCAACAACCAGCAGCGCCTGGGATACGCAACGCCGCATCCTGCTAACCGTACTGGTCGTCGCCCTTGCCCTGTCACTATTCTGGTGCTGGAAACTATTTTCATCTCCATGAACACAGGGTGCCAGGGCGGGGGCAAGCCCCGCCCGTATGCCGAGACGAGTAAAGGACGGGTGAGCCTGCATCGTCTACCGTCTTCGATGCAGGGACGACCAGAGAGGAAGAGAGTGAAACCCATGCAATTAGTGGAACAACACGTGATCGGGAGGTATGACCCGCGCTACGCCGTGATGGATGAAGCAGCATTCAAGTCCAAGAACCTCTACAATGCTGCCAACTACAAGTACCGGCAAGCCTTCATTCACGAAGGCCAGTACCTCACCTACTATGAGGTACAGAAGCGGATGCAGTCCCATGAGGCGTACAAAGCCCTTCCCGCGAAAGTCAGTCAGCAAATCTTGATCGTGCTGGATAATAACTGGAAATCCTTTAAGGAAGGGCTGGCAGCCTACTACACAGACCCCTCACAGTTCCTGGAGCGTCCGCGCCCGCCCAAATACAAGCACAAAACCGAGGGGAGAAACATCCTCATTTACACCATCCAGGCGATCAGCAGGACAGGTTTGAAGCAGGGACTCATTCACCCCTCCATGCTCCCGATTGAGATACATACGAAGCACAAGGACATCGATCAGGTGCGGATCGTCCCTCGAAATGGCTATTATGTGGTGGAAGTGATTTACAGCAAAGAACCCGTCCAGGCACAAGTAGACCCTTCTTTCTGTGTTGCCATTGATCTCGGCGTCACCAACTTAGCGGCGATAACTTCAAACCGTGCAGGGTTCATCCCTCGATTGGTTAACGGTCGGACGCTCAAAGCCAGGAATCAGTGGTATAATAAGCGCATGAAAGAGTTAACGTTGTGCCTTCCCCAAAAGAATCGAGAGTACGTTACGAAGCAGATGGAGCAGATTACCAACAAGCGCAACCGGCAGGTGAACCACTACCTGCACACTACCAGCAAAAGCATTATTGACTTTCTGGTCAAGCAGGGGGTGGGTACGATAATTATCGGGAAAAATCCGCTCTGGAAGCAAGAGGTACGCATGGGGAAAAGGAACAATCAAAACTTTGTCCAGATACCTCACGCGCGGTTCATCGACATGCTCACGTACAAAGCGGCGTTAGTCGGCATTCAGGTCGAGCTACAGGAAGAGAGCTACACATCAAAAGCGAGCTTTCTCGATCTGGACCCTGTTCCGACCTACAAGCCGGATGATGATATGGAGTATACCTTTAGCGATAACCGTCTAAATCAAACAAAACGAGCGGTGTCCATAGACATCCACACTTTTTGGAACTATTATCTGTATAGACAGCGATTGACCGGGCAGGCATCGCGCCAGAGTGTCGGTCTGGCGACCGGGCTAGAGGATCGAACAAATGAGCATCACAGAACTTCCACCACCAGCAACGACCACTTCCCTGTACGAACGCATGAGCGCGGAGAAAAAGGCCGGGGTTGTGCGCGAACTGAGCGACGTAATTGGAGCGCGTTACGTCCTGTATACTCCCTACGACCTGATGATGTACGAGTACGACGCCTCGATTGACCGCAGTACGCCCGACATCGTGGTCTTACCCGCCAGCGCCGAAGAAGTGGCGGCAATCGTGAAAATCGCCGCCCGCCATCATGTGCCCGTCGTGCCGAGAGGCGCGGGTACAGGCTTGAGCGGCGGCGCTATCCCCGTGTATGGC
>DAHVFL010000412.1 GCA_027316975.1 Chloroflexota bacterium
GGGATAAGACGCCACTGGCCTATGTGCTACTGGCTGAAGTGGTGGGAATGCAGGGGACATACGACGAAGCGCAAAGCTTGCTTGAAGCTGCATTAGCCACGGACCCACCGCGCGAGATGGAGGTGGAAATTGAGAACGACCTGGGTAACCTGGCTATTGACCGCGAGCGATACGAAGAAGCGCTGCGCCATTTCCTGCGCGTCGTAGAACTGGCTCCCCGTCATGAACATAGCTGGTATAACGTGGCTCGCACCTATCGACTTCTCAAGAATGATGTGGAGGCTGAAGTCTATTATCAACGCGCCATCGAGGAAGAACCACAGAATACAGCGGGTTTTGCTGAGCTTGGGAGCATCTATATCGGAAGGAAGGAACCGCAGAAGGCGTATGCCATTGTGGAGCAGGGGGTGCGCCGGCACCCGCAGTCCGCTCACCTGCGGGGATTGCTCGCCGGTATCCTGTTGGATATGGGCGAGCTGCGGCGTGGGCAGGCTGTGCTGGAAGAGGCCGAGCGCATGGACCCGGAATCGGAGATGGTGCAGTTGGTGCGTAAGATATTGGAATCAATGAAGAAATGAACAGCGATCCGCCAACCATCAGCTATCACCGCGTTGTCTTGCGTGAATTGACTGGCAAAGGCGATGCTCTGGCCGAAATTACCATAGACCTTGAAGGTGGCGAGAAGCAGACGCGCCTGTTGCCCGTGCCGGCTGGTCTGCCCGGCGAAGAGGTGACAATCGCGGTTCAGGAGGCTGCCAATATTCCCCCAAAACGCCACCGGAGGCGCTGGAAGTCGCGCCCGCCGCGTGTCTGGATAACAGAAGTCCATGCTGCTTCGGAACTGCGCGTTGCGGCCCGCTGCCCGGTCTTCGGCGAGTGCGGGGGCTGCCAGTTGCAACATATGCACTACGCGGCTCAGGTGGCATGGAAACGCTCGATTGTCGAGCAATTGCTGCGTGAAGTCGGCGGTTTTGACGATGCGCCCCTGCGAGATACGGTGCCGTGCGATGACCCGTGGGGCTATCGCAACCATATGCGCTTCTCCGTCAATCGCGATGGGCAGGCAGGCCTGACTGTGAGAGGATCGCATCGCGTGCTGCCACTTGCCAATTGCCCCATCGCGCACGAACACATCAATCGCGCTCTGGCCGTCCTGAGCGCGGTACCCAATGCGCGCCCGCAGCTCGTGATTCGCTGTGGAGCCGCAACGGGCCAGGTGATGTTACAGCCGCAACCAGAAGCGAACGTGGCGCAGCATATGTTGGACACAGGGTTGGAGCCGCGCGGCGAGACGATGGAGGAGCGGTTGGCAGGTGAAATCTTTCGTATCCGGCCCAGTTCATTTTTCCAGACGAATACTGCGCAAGCCGAAAAGATGATGCAAATGGTGCTCGACGGCTTGCTAGCGGATGCTGCAAACGACGGACGCCAGTTTACCGTGGTGGATGCCTATTGCGGCGTTGGTGCCTTCTCGTTGTTGCTGGCGCGGCGCGTTGGCAAAGTGATCGCTATTGAAGAGTCGGCCAGCGCCATCAAGGATGCGCAGTGGAACTTGCGCGCGGTGGGTAACGTGGAGATACATAAAGGCAAAGTTGAGGATGTGTTGCCCGCGCTGGCGACAAAAATCGATGGGCTGGTGATAGACCCGCCGCGCGCCGGTTGCCAGCGTTCAGTTCTCGATACCCTGGCGCGCCTTCCCGTTGCGCGCATTGTCTATGTCTCTTGCGACCCCTCAACGCTGGCGCGAGATTTGCATATTCTTTGTCACAGTTATTCTACTTACCGCCTGCGTTCGGTGCAGCCGCTGGACATGTTTCCCCAGACGGCGCATATTGAATGTGTGGCGGTGCTGGAGCGTCAACCCCAATGACAGTATCACACCCCTTACTACTGGCCTCGAGTTCGCCGCGCCGCCGGCAACTCATGCACCTGCTCGGCCTGGATTTCAGCGTCTGCATTTCGCCATCCGACGAGGAGGTTATGCAGGAGAAGTATGGCGGGCCTCTTGAAGAATTGGCGCAATGGCTGGCAAAGCATAAAGCCGCCGCGGCGCTTACACTGCCGGAGGCCAGGGGTTGTACGGTGATCGGCGCGGATACGACGGTGTTGTTGGATGAGCAGGTGTTGGGCAAGCCGCGCGATAAGGCGCACGCGCGCGAGTTGTTGCTAAAGCTGCGCGGGCGGCAGCATTACGTCGTGACGGGTATAGCTGTGAGTGGTTATCTGGCAGGCAAACGCGCCATGCTCTCGGCAAGTTGTATTACTCCTGTGCAGATGCGGAACTACAGTATCGCTGAAATCAAAGCGTACATCGCCACCGGCGACCCGCTCGATAAGGCAGGCGCATACGGCATCCAGCATCCTTCGTTCCAGCCAACCGGGCGCATTGATGGCTGTTATTTTAATGTGGTTGGCCTGCCAATCTGTACGTTAGTCGATTTACTGGCCGAATTTCGTATCTACCCGGCCCGGCGCGGCCCCAATGTGGAAACCGGCCCCTGCCCCTGGTCGGAGCAATGTCAGATTTAGGTTCCTCTTATTTGTGTGTATGAAACACCTTGATTTAGCCTTACGTGTTGTTGTTATACACAAAAGCTGACGGTTTCTGATTAACTTACGTGGCTGGAAAGGAATTGTAACGTATGTATTTCTCGACTGAAAAGTTGATTCTCATAGTCGAAGATGATGCGGATATCGGATATCTCCTTGTCCAGATAATTCAGCAGCAGACATCCCATCGCGCTATTCATCATATCACTGCAGGCGATGCACTCAAAGCGATCATGACGCAAACGCCGCACCTCTTCATTCTTGACTATAGCCTTCCCGATATGAACGGGCTTGAACTTCACGATTGGCTACGTTCCATTGATCGCCTCAAACACATACGGACAATTCTGTTGAGCGCGCGCAACCCGCCGGTAGATGAGATACAAAAGCGGGGCATTTTATTGATACGTAAGCCGTTCGCGGTAACGAAACTCCTCTCTCACATTGATAATTTCCTCGCTTCATAGAGTCAAAATAGCTATACAGGCGAAAAAACACCCTGGAAAGAGATTAAAAACAATCAATTCTTCTAAGAAAAGGCTGGCTCAGGTTAATCTATGTTAGTTGTCACTTAGAGCAACTAAAGGAAGAGTTTAAAACACTAAGAATCACTTGTAAACTCCACAGGAAATTATTATGCTTGTGTCATGTGATACTGCTAAGGCCGTGGTTAAGATAAGCAGCGACACACAGAAAGGAAGTATCAAATTGATGCACATAGTAGACTACACAAAAACGTCTTTACAAGAATGTTCTGATGGGATATTGGCTCAGAAAAGTCTCCATAACGATCAACTCGCCTTTGAAACGCTCGTACATCGCTATCGTCCGCTGTTGTTAAATTTCATCTCTAGCATACTGGGCGACTATGATCTAAGTTGCGACGTTTTGCAACATGTATTCCTCCAGTTGTATTTATCGCTCCCTACGCTGAAAAAAGATAAACCCCTGCGCAGCTGGTTGTTTCAGGTTGCCCGTAATCGCTGCCTGGATGAACTCCGGCGGAAACGCAGTATTCCATTCTCATCGCTGGAAGTGGGTGAGGATGACGAAGAAGGGTCATGGTTAGCCTCGCTGCGCGATCCCAGTCCACTCCCAGAAGAGGTCACGGAGCATCATGATCTCCAGGAGAAATTGGAGCGGGCCATCGATAGTTTATCGCCCAGGTATCGTTCTGTGGTGCGCCTGCGCTATAACGGTCAACAGAGTTTCGCTGAAATTGGGCGGGCGTTGAATATACCCGAAGCGACCGCCAAAACATACTTCCAGCGCGCGAAACCGCTGCTACGCGCCGTTCTCACCGCTGATTTATCGTAGAGGGTTACGAGTGTTGGTGAGTGCGCGCGTAATAAAATGATAGCCACCCATAAAAAACCAGTCCTCCCTATTTAGGGAGGACTGGTTTTTTATGGGTGGCGTTTACTGTTAAAGCGGGTAAAGTCCTGTCACATCACCAATCCGCCCGAAACGGTCAATTGAATGCGTGTGGCGTTTCCTGTCACCCTGAGCGCAG
>DAHVFL010000413.1 GCA_027316975.1 Chloroflexota bacterium
GGATAGACCAGTTCAAGAGCATAGGTGCGCGTGTAGTCATAGCGGTTCGCATAAGGGGGTGAGGTCATGACGAAATCGATAGAATCTGGTTCTTTAAGCGGCAGTATTTCAAGGCATGAACCTTCACTCAGTTCAATTTCGTGAAGAAAGCGTTCCGATGGCGGTACAGCATCAGTTTGGAATAGTTCCTGTTGCATAGTTTCCACCGACAAAGAGGCAGCAATTTGTTCAAGTTTCTGAAAAATAGCTTCACGGAAAGTCAAAATACGTCCCTTATTAAAGGGTCTTTTTCCCTGTGATCGACCAGAACGAGCGTCCCAGCGTAAATATTGTCCATCTTTTCGGGTATAGCTCATCTCTTCCAAAATGCAAAAAGCCGCATAGAGAAGTAGCACACGCATATCGGCATTGTCGATATGGCAATGACAATAGGCCCTGTAGCCAACCAGTTGCTTCTCTTCTTCTAAGGGAAATGCGCCTCGTGTAATGGCGATATGACTGAGCGCATACTTCTCATCAAAATGTGCAGAGAAGTCAACTTGTTTGAGTTGAGCAATGATATCATGTACTACTCTGGCGTTTATTCTGGAAGTTCCTATACGCGCTTTGGTTGCATGGATTCCTACCGGGAGGACTTCGACGCCTTTTGTTTGCCAGCCCAGAGCGCTTGCGCCAAATAAGGCTGAACCAGCGCCTGAAAATGGGTCGAGTAGTATCCCTGGTTCGGGTTTGAGTTGTTTTAAGAGATAGCTGACAAGAGTTTCAGAGAATCCTTCCCGGTACTTAAACCAGCTCGAAAATGGTGAATGCTTATTCCCTTGAAAGCTGACCAGGGTTCTATCAAGTACAGGGTTCATGCTAATCCTGGCCTGGAACTTTTCGTACAGCGCTTTGCGCGATGCAGTGGAAGAGATTATCTGGACAGGTTGATCAGAAAGGGAAGCGGAGGTAGCCTCGTTCATCCACAAACTCTTCTGTGTGCGAATCATATATCCTCAACAGACACGCGTACTCAAACAATCTCAACCCGTTAGCTCAGATTAGCGCCTATTCTACCTGATTGTTTGATCGTTTTCAACTGCCCGAATTGCCTTATCATATTTCCTACGTCCGTTACAGGTTCCCTTGCGAAGCCGTTCACAGATTGTACACTCTTTACCTTGCACACCCGTTACAATGTATAGTGGGGGACAAATTGATGGTGTCAGTATCCTCTTTGCGGTGCGTGTTGAGTGGAGATAGAATGTTTTGAAAATTGAGAATAAACAGGGAATGGTACCCGCGCCTGGCTCGTTTGATGCGGGGAAGCCTGCGAAATTGCCCGCGCATAGCCGGGCTGCAGCCGCGCAGCGGCTAAATGATGAGCCGCAACAGATCAAAAGAGGCGCGTACTATCCTGTTCCGCATAAACAATATAAGCCAACAGGCTGGCGCACGAAGCGTTATATCAAGCGCAAGAACCTGCGTCGCAGTAATCAGCAATATGCTATTACTGATCGCATTGGCACGCGAGGTACGATGCTGCCAATGGCGCTGGGCGCGTTAGCCATCATGATCGTGCTTGCTGGCGTCCTGGTGACGCTGACTGCCGTTGTGGAAGCGACCCAACTGCGCTACCAGCAGAACGTTACCACGCTGGCGGATATTCTGCCGGGCGACAGTCTCAAAATATATGATATGTATGGCACACTGCTCTACCAGATGGTGGATCAAGGTATGCAAACAACGGTGCCATTTTCGCAGATTTCGCCTAATCTGGTACATGCTCAGATTGCCACTGAAGATCAATATTTCTGGTCAAACCCGGGCTACGATATCACCGGTATTGTCCGCGCCGCCATTGCGGACCTTACGAGTGGTCGCATCGTTGGTGGTGGCAGCACTATAACGCAGCAGCTTATTAAAAATACTATCGTAGGCAACCAGAATACCATTTTGCGCAAGCTCCAGGAGATCATCCTGGCCCCGCAAATCACGCGCCGCTATAGCAAACAACAAATACTGTCGATGTATCTCAACACCACATACTATGGCGAACAGGCTTATGGAGCCGATGCTGCCGCGTTCGCCTATTTCAATTTACAAGACACGCCCGGACGTAGCGCGGCCTCGCAACTCGACATCGCGCAGGCTGCCACGCTGGCGGGTATTCCCCGTTCACCGGTGGCACTCGACCCATATCTACAGCCGGTCGCGGCCTACGCGCGTATGCGCGATGTCCTGCGCCTGATGCGTTCGCAGGGCTATATCACGCTCGAACAGCAGAATCAGGCCTTGTATGAGGCTGCGCAGCCTGGTTTCCTGCGTCGTGGCATCGTCAACAACAATCTCGCGCCGCATTTTGTAAATTATGCGCTGAAGGAACTGGCAACCAGGCTACAGGTCAAAGTGCGTGACCTGGCCCGTTCGGGATTGCTCGTACAGACAACACTCGACCTGCCCTTGCAAAACAAGGTGCTCAAGATCGCGCAGCAGCGTGTCAGCACGATGGCGAAGGCGCATAACATGTCGAACGCAGCAGAGGTCTTGATCGACTTTCGCAATGGCGCGATTCGCGTTCTGCTGGGCAGTGTTAACCCCAACAATGCTCAGTTTGGCGCGTTTGACGTAGCCAGTCAGGGGTACCGGCAGCCCGGTTCTTCCTTTAAACCCTTTATCTATGCTACCGCCTTCGCGAAGGGTTTGAGTCCTGGTACGCCTGTTCTTGATGCGCCATACAGCGTGCAACTCTGCTGCGGCCTGGCACCGTATTCGCCGAGCAACTACGATCTAAAATTTCACGGCCTGATGCCTTACCGCTACGCGCTGCAAAACTCGTTTAATGTGCCCGCCGTGAAGCTCTTGACGAAAGTCGGCGTGCAACCCGCCCTGCAAACGGCTCAAGTGATGGGCATTACCAGCTATGAGGGGACGCCCAACTATACGATGGTGCTGGGCACGCTCAGCGTTCGCCTTCTCGATGAGGTCTCGGCCTATGGCGTTTTCGCCAATGGCGGCGTGCGCATTCCACCCCGCGCCATCGACACGGTAGTGGATACAAATGGTCGCCTGATCTACCGTTTCGCGCCGGTCGGAACGCGCGTGATAAGTAAACAGGTGGCTTTTCTGATGACTAGCGTACTGAGTGACAACACTTCGCGTACATTTGAGTTTGGCAAGTGCAGCGCCCTCTACCTGTACAGCAACACCCAGGCGCAGTGCTATCAAGGCAATCCCGGTTCTATCCGCCCGGTGGCCACGAAAACCGGCACATCGCAAGATTTTCGCGACAACTGGACGGTGGGCTACACCACCGACTACGTCATGGGTGTGTGGGCGGGCAACAACGACAATTCGCCCATGATAAATGTGACGGGCGTGGACGGCGCGGGTCCGATCTGGCATGACAGCCTGCTGCTGGCGGAGCGGGGCCGCCCGATTACGGATTTTACCAACCCTGGTGGGGTGGTTAAAAGGACGGTGCGTTACCCGGGTATTACGACAACGGATTGGTACCTGGCGGGAGCGCCTCTGGGGAACTGGTATATTTAGCAGGTTACTGCGTTCAATCTTGCTAGAGGTTGGAAGAAGATAGAAGAGCGATGAGTCTTATGATTGCCCCAGGTGAACAAGTAACATAAGAGAAATCTACCGGGCTAAATTTAATGTCCGGGGTGCAGGAATTGGTAATCCTACTGCATGGCTACCGTCAATCCATGTAGCAATTGCGTCCTGTCCCTGTCGAACTGCTTCCTCATATGTTTTCCCATGCGTCTTACAACCGGGAAGCTCAGGTACGCTGACAATGTAAACACCATCCTCTTCGCTCCACTGAATAGTCATTGAATAATGCTCGTATCGCTCATTCATCTTGTACCTCTTTCAATTTCTTGAGAAGTCTCTTGACCTCACGTTCTTGATAAATATGAGCATCATCACCGAATGCAGGCCCCCCGCTATCGCCGCCAGCGCTCACACCCTCAAGAACGGTTCCTTCAGGTGGTTCCTCGAAGCGATACTTGATCCAGTAGTCATCGACTTCGTGGATTTGATTTGTCACGCGGCGCAGCGTATGGTCAGCAC
>DAHVFL010000414.1 GCA_027316975.1 Chloroflexota bacterium
AAGCGGCACTAATGATCGAACGGCTTGTTTTCATAAACGCAAGCACATTTACCCATACACGTAAACGTATCTCCGCGAAGCAGCGCAACTGTTTCGAGCGAGCCTGTGTCTCTCGCTGTTCCACTTGCTGGTCCCGGCAAAATTGAGGTAATTATTCTTACTGCATGTGGTTAAAACCGCAATGAAATTAAAAGCCAACTGAACTTCAGTTGGCTTTTTTGATGGTCATATTTTAGAATTGAAGTCGGTGTCCGGCAAGCCAGATCCTTCGCTACGCTCAGGATGACAGCCATTATCTCCAAATGTCTGGAGTTTCAAAGGGGGCGCTTGTTTCGCCGCGCACTGTAATGAACGCTTTTTATTTTAAACCTCCTTTCCAGGCCGCTCCTGACCGCGAGGAGATGTATGTTACCTCTATGCTCTCGTGCAAAGTGACAGAGGGCATCTATCCAGGCGATATGACTGCATCGGATAACTGGCCCAACGTCGCGCCGGGGACGCAGGGACCCAACAATGCTCTTTCACCCAAATACATGAACCAGGCCGACCTTGCTACCATCGATCCGAAGCCGCCCATCCTATGGATACGTGGAGCAGACGACCAGATTGTCTCTGATACTTCGTTCTTCGACTTCGGCTTTCTCGGACAACTGGGAGCTGTTCCTGGATGGCCGGGAGCAGATGCGTACCCGGCGCAGCCGATGATCGCGCAAATCCGCACCGTCTTCAACAACTACCGGGCTAATAGCGGCGAATATCGTGAAGTCGTCCTTTCTGACTGCGGGCATTCACCACACGTCGAAAAGCAGGAAGAGGTGTTCAGGCTCTTCACTGAATTTGTGGAGAGTCATATGTAGAATTTTTCGGTTGCGACGGGCATTTGGCAGTTTTCTTAAACTGTATGGAGAGGCACAGAGTACTTTTTGGTTATGTGTGCCAGTAACACTCTTTATGCAAGGAATGAGAAAACGTATGTCACACTATGACCCGTCGCAGGTGCCGCAATCGCAATGGCGGCACCCGAATGCCCCGGTACAAACGGAGTTGCAACGGCTTCCAGTACAACCTCTGCCGCAGCAACCCATATTTCAGCAGTCATTTCAATCTCCGCAACCCCCGCAGCCCCCACAGCCTCTTCAGCGTTCAAAGAAGAAAGCGCGAAATAATCTCTGGATAACTATTGGGGCGGTTGCTTCGATGCTTGCCCTGCTTGTTGTTGGAATTGGCGCGCAGAACCGCTCACAGCCTGCGACAACTACGCCATCCAGTTCTTCCGCACAGCGGCAACAGGTAACTCAGGTTGTACGCCAGCCAGGTCCTCAACCAACCCTGGTCAAACAAGCGATTGGCGAACCGGTTGTGGTAAATAGCACCTGGACGATTACGGTGAATGGCGTTAAGACGAATGCTGGCGATGCGTTCTCAATGCCAGCGGCTGGCAATACTTTTCTGGTGGTTGATATGACGGTGAAAAACACTTCAACGCGCTTTCAGGATATGTCGAGTGGCATTCAGTTGGTTCTAAGAGATAGCGCGGGTCAACTGTACAGAGAATCAATCACAGATTTCGCCACGCCGCCGGATGGCTCGATCAAGTCTGGCGCATTCTTGCGCGGGCAACTGGCTTATGAAATACCCGCGACTGCGCGCGCATTTTTCTACTATTTTCAGGCAGATGCTGGCGGAACCGATCTAACGGAATGGGCCTTGAGCGTCTGATACTCTGGCTTCATCAGAAGGAAGTTTGCCAATCTGGAGTGAGGGAGATTTTGTTTGAGCGGGCTGACGCACCCAGAGAGAGATATGGGTTGGCTGCATGGTTTCCTGCACGACGACTAGCAACTGCTCGCGTAACTGATCCAGGTCAACCTCATTGCGCAACGTGGAACTGAAGGCGGCGGCGATTCTAGCAGCGTTATACTTGCTGCGATAGAAGCGGTGGTCGATAAGAGCCTGGAGGCGTCGTCGCAACGGTTGGAAAAGGGCGGCTATTACCAGAGTGGAGCCGACGATGACCAGCGGCTGCTGAGACGGGCTGCCGACCACGGCACCTACCAGGGCTTGCAAGGCCAGGATAATGCCGAGATAAAGCCCTACCAGCAGGACTGTCAGGCTGCCATAGACGAGGGTACGGTTAATGATGACATCGATGTCCCACAAACGGTAGCGCAGTATGGGAATGCACACGCTTAAGAGAAGCACCGTCCAGATCAACAGCCACATTGGTCCAGTGAAGAGTTCGTACCACGACGAACCCGGCGCCAGCGCGCTGAGTAGACCTTCGATGGATATGAGAGATATGACGATACTCAGACCAAACACGAACCACTTGGTCTGCTGCCGCTCCACAGCGTCATAGACGCCTATATAGCGGTAAACCTGCACGCCTACCGCGATGGGATATGTCAGACTTGTAGCTACACCTGGGACAAAAGACGCGATCAGGGGGAATAGCGTGAACATATTCACTATGAAAACGGGTATGAAAATGGCCCATGTCCAGCGCGGGGTGAAGCGCCCGGTAGGAAAGGTAAAGATAAAGACAAGCAAGGCAGGCCCAATTACAGCAGGGATCGCATTAGTCAGGAGTTGGAAAAGCGGGGGTGTCTGCGCGGTCACACTGACCCCTCCCAGGTCAACTGCGCCCCACATCACGAGCAGTAGCGAGACGAACAGGCCCATCCATTCCTGGGACTTGCGCCAGAAGATCAGAAGGCCGACCAGCAGGTAGAGCACAGACACCGTGAAAGTGAGCGCGGCTAAGAAGCTGGCTGCCACCGCGACCGGTATATGCAACTGGTTAAGGACCCGGACATAGACCGGGGTGAGTTGATCGGTTGGACAATCCCCCGGATTGGGGAGGGTGCAAACAGTCTTCGCGTTCTGAAGGAAGGCGGGAAGGTTGAGCACGAAGCCGACGAGCAGCACGAGGGCCAGGACGATCCAGGCTCCCTGAGCGACTCGTTGCCAGCTCCATCTCCCCTGTCGTGGAGGTGTAGACGAGGGGGCAGGAAGCGCCTCGCTGAGTGGGCGCTGATGCGAGGTCATTGTTCTACTCCTCTTTTTCGATAGTGTTGTTGACCTTGTCTCCCTGCCAGTATAACATACTATCGTCTCCTAAACGTTACGGAAAGCGTTACATCTTTTCACTGCTTCATAAGCTGCACGGCAAATTGCAATACATTGATTTGCTTTTATCTTTTGCGGCGGCTTGCGAGCCATAGCCCGACTCCCATGCCGACGCCGAGACCGATGAGCAGTGCGCGCTGGCGTCGTTTTGCTGTCTCGATGTTGGGCAGGGGGAGATCGTAGAGTCCGCCTGCGCGGTAAGATTGGTCGAGCAGTTCTACGGGATGAACTACATCGATGTCCATACCGCGTTGGCGCGCGCCCAGGGCGATCTGCATCATGCAGCCGGGGTTGCCGGTGGCGATGATCTGCGCGCCGGTGGCAGCGATGTTGTTTATCTTGCGCTCGAGGAGCTGAGTTGCCATCTCCTGGTTGGTGATATTGTAGATACCCGCGCTGCCGCAGCACCATTCGGCCTCTTTGAGTGGCACGATTTTGAGGCCGGGAATGGCTTTGAGAAGTTCGCGTGGCTGTTGCTTGACCTTCTGGCCGTGAAAGAGATGGCAGGCGTCATGGTAGGCGACGGTGTAATGCACGCTGCCCATGTCGCGGTTCAATTCGATGCTGGTCAGGAATTCGCTGACATCTTTGACTTTCGCGCTGAAGGCCTGGGCGCGAGCGGCGTAGACGGGGTCGTCGCGCAGCAGGTGGCCGTATTCCTTGAGGTTGGAGCCGCAGCCGGCGGAGTTAATAATAATCACATCGCAGTCGAATGGCTCAAATATGTCGATGTTCTGGCGCGCTAGCTGCCTGCCGCGTGCGGCCTCGCCCGCGTGGACGTGCAGCGCGCCGCAGCATTGCTGCTGCGTGGGTGTAACTACTTCGCAGCCATTGGCGGTCAGCACGCGGATAGTGGCTTCGTTGATGGAGCGAAATACCTGGTCCATAATGCAGCCGCTTATGAAGCCGACGCG
>DAHVFL010000415.1 GCA_027316975.1 Chloroflexota bacterium
GTCGCGATATAACGCTGGTGGTAGCTCCGCGCCTGCTGCTGCTTGACAGCCGTATAGGTCGCATCGTTAAAAACAACCATCACCACGCCAATCCGCTCCTGCGCAGCCGTTGCCAGTTCGCCCACGTTAAGCAAGAAGCCGCCATCGCCACACAGCGCCACAACGGGCGTATCCGGCGCGGCAACTTTCGCGCCCAGAGCCAGGGGTAGACCACAGCCAATCGAACACAACTCCGAGGGATGGATGAAGGTGCGAGCCTCGTACAGCGGGAGGTATTCGGAACTGGCGTAGCCCAGCTTTGTCATATCTGCCACGATCACCCCATCCTGCGGTACCGCCTCGCGTACTGCATCCAGAAAAGCCATGTTGCTTCCATACCTCTGCCACACATGCTCAACGAGTGACCCCTTGACACGCGCCACCTCTTCATAGCGCGAAGAACGCTCTCGCGGCGCATCTTGCAGCGCATCCAGTAACCCATCCAGCGCGAAACGCGCATCAGCGACCATGCCCAGCGTCACCGGGAAGTGGCGACCAATTTCAGATGGCTCGCGGTCAACCTGTAACACGGTATTCGGCAGGCGTAATTTGCTCTGACCGGGGGTTGACGCGCCTGAACTACTGTCGATAACCAGAGCTACATCAGATGTACTGATGATCTCATACAGAGCTGGCGTCAGCGAGTAGCCAGAGGTAGTCATGACCAGCGGGTGTCTTGTTGGCAGTGTGTCGCGGCTCTTTCTATCCAGCAGAACAGGCGCGCCCAACAACTCGGCCAATTGCAACAATTGCGCGTTAGCTCCTGCCATCGTCACACCATTGCCAACCATAATCAAGGGACGCTGCGCCTCTCGCAAGTAATTCGCGATGATGGGAATCTTGTCAGAGGGCAAAGGTGACGCAACAGCCGCGGGTGTCGTTATTGTAAGCTCCGCGCTCATTTCCAGCAAATCGAGCGGAATTTCGATATACGCGCCGCGCGGGCGTCCCATACGCATCGCGCGAAAGGCATCGTGAATAGCCTCTGGAATTTCCTCGACATATTCGACAGCGCGCGTCCAGCTCGCCAGAGCATCCATCACACCGAACTGATTCTTCGTTTCGTGCAGCTCGCCGCGCCTGCGCCCCCGCGAGGCGCGTGGCAGACTGGAAGCAATCACCAGCAGCGGAACCGCATCCGCGTAAGCATCCGCCATCGGAGTCGCAACATTGGTCACGCCCGGACCGGTAATCACACTGACAACACCTTCTTTGCCCGCTACACGCGCATAACCATCGGCCATGAAACCCGCGCCCTGCTCGTGACGCGCCAGCACATGACGCAGCCCCGGCTCGTCCAGCATAGCATCATACAGGGGCAGCGTATGCACGCCCGGTATCCCAAAAATCGTATCAACGCCGTGCGCCCGCAGCGCGCCAACAACCGCCTGTCCACCCGTAAGATATGGCATGTGTAAGACTCCTTTGCCTGTGTAATGTTTCCTACAGGAAGTGTAGCACAAGGCGGCGGTACCGTCCAAAAAAAACAGTAGCGACACCCCTTGCGGGTGTCCCGTCTCTGTAAATCCATTACGAATATAGGCGTATATACAGGCGAAGAAGACGGGACACCCGCAAGGGGTGTCGCTACTTATTACCTATCCATCCCCGCCATTATGGACTAGAAAGCCGCATTAGTGGTATACTTAGCGTTAATATTGATAGCGACATCCGTTGAAGATTCAAGCAACATTATCCCGACGTATTGAGGTGGAACACATTGACACAGTTTGAAGGCACACTGATTGCCGGACGCTATGAGATACGCGAACACGTTGCTACAGGTGGTATGGCAAGTGTCTTCAAGACATGGGATCATCGTGTAGAGCGGCTGGTAGCGATCAAAGTCCTGCGCTCGTTGGATAAGAATGATCTCCGCGCAGTAGAGCGTTTCAGCCGCGAGGCTCGCGCAGCAGCCGCGCTTGCTCACTCCAACGCCGTCACCATATATGATTTTATTGAAGAGTACGGTCAATACTTCCTGGTGATGGAGTTTATCCCCGGCCCGACGCTGAAGCAGTTGATCGGCCAGCGCCGCCATTTACAATCCCTGGAAACCATAGAGATCGCGGCGCAGGTGTGTGCCGTGCTACAGGTGGCCCACGCGCGCGGCTTCATTCATCGCGACATCAAACCACAGAATATTATGCTGGTTTCAAGCGGCGCAACCACTACTACGGGCAACTTGCACGTGAAGCTGACCGACTTTGGCATTGTGCGAGTGGCCGAGGAGGCTGGACTCACCAATAGCGGCATCGTGCTTGGCACGGCTGACTACCTTTCGCCGGAACAGGCACGCGGCGAGAAATTGACGGCCTCTTCGGACCTCTATTCCCTGGGCGTTGTCATGTTTGAAATGCTGACGGGGCGACCGCCTTTTATCGGCCCCACCGCCGTCTCTATCGCCATGCAGCACGCCTCCACCTACCCACCTTCACTGCGCCAGTTCAATACCAACGTGCCGCCTTCGCTGGAGCAGATCGTCAATCGCGTTCTGGAAAAGGAGCCGGAAGACCGTTTCCATTCAGCCGCTGAAATGCAGCAAGCTCTGCACCAGTGCGCGCGGGAATTGACCGAGCGAGCAAAATCGGCAGCCGCTCCGGCAGCCGCGCACCATGCAACGCCTGGACCCGGCGCGCCCGGACAATTCTATCCGTCAACGTTTAGACAATCGTAGGGGCCAGATTTATCGCGCCCGTTCGTAGCAGGGAAGTATTCATGGAACGTAATCAAATTAGTACATCTTCGGCCCCGGCAGCCATCGGCCCGTATAGCCAGGCCGTGCGCATCGGTCAATTCGTATATTGCTCCGGTCAAACCCCGCTTGATCCCGCCACAGGCTTACTGGTAGAAGGCGATATCGCAACGCAAACGCACCGCGTCATTCAAAACCTGCAAGCGGTGCTGGAAAGCGCCGGTACCTCGCTTGCCAACGTCGTGAAGACAACCGTCTTTCTCATTCATATGAGCGATTTCCAGCCCATGAACGCCATCTATGCCAGTTATTTTGAGGGAACTGGACGGATTGCTCCCGCGCGCTCCACCGTCGCTGTAGCCGAATTGCCGCGCCAGGCTCAGGTTGAAATCGAGTGCGTTGCTTTCGTAGATATGTAGAAACGGGGCGAGATTCTTCGCTGCGCTCAGGATGACAGGGCGGGGCGAGAGCAATCGCCACTGCCACGCGGGAGTAATATTTTATGAATATGGTTAATTCTTCTACTATCTGGTTTACCACCCTTGATCGTCTGGAAGCGCTTCCAATGGACGCTGTGTGCAAGGCCTGGCTGCAATCCGCCAACCTCACCGGCGCACCCAATTTCGGAGCGGACGATATCGACGCGCCTTCGTTTAGCGGACAGGAGGAGGCATTATATTTCACCTTACAGGTTCCCAGTTCACTGGCGCGCGATGTCATCAATACACGCTGGCGGCGTCCCATTGAGGACATCCTGGCGGATATCACCGGCCAGCCCGTAACGGTGGTCGTCACCAATAATTATGACGAGGGGCTACCGGGCCGCGAAACCGGCGGGCGCATTCCAACCCCGCGCTACTCTGGCGGCGATTATGCCAACTACGACATCGCTCCTCGATCACCCATGCCGCAGGAGCATGAAAGCGCCAGCCGTTATTCGTTCGCCGATGATCGCGCCCCGCTTAACCAGTTGACGGAAGAATGGGATAATGAGCAACGCGCCAATATTCTGATGCAAAATCGCCTCAACCCACGCTATACCTTTGACGCATTCATCGTAGGCAACAGCAACCGCCTGGCACACGCCGCGTCCCTGGCTGTCGCGGAAGCGCCCGGCGAGTCCTACAATCCACTCTTCCTCTACGGCGGCGTGGGGCTTGGCAAAACCCACCTGCTGCACGCCATCGGCCACCAGAGCATTCAGGCGGGACTGGCCGTGCTCTATGTCTCATCCGAACAGTTTACCAACGAAATCGTCAACGCCATTCGCTACCGCACCACTGAAGAGTTTCGCGCCAAATAT
>DAHVFL010000416.1 GCA_027316975.1 Chloroflexota bacterium
CTACGCGAATCGCCGATAAGAGCAACAATATGATGATAACTACCACAAAACCAATAACGATGAGTACCACTGTTGAAGAATCCATGAGATGCCTCCTTTTACCCCCGAGTCAAACTCGAGGGAGAGTCAATAAATCTATCGGACGCCGGAGCAACGTGTAAACGCAGCCCTTCCACGGATACGATGCGTACTTCAGAACCTGGATCAAGGGAAATGGCGGAATTATCCAGCACCGCCGACCAATTTTCACCTCCGTAATCGACCCTGCCCTCCGGCATGAGCGGCGTCATAGCAATCGCTATCGCTCCGATCATACCCTCGGTTCCCGTCGTTACGCGCTGCCTGCGAACGCGCACGATGATCGTAACCACGTACAGACCAAGCAAGCCCACAAAACCCGCCATACCAATCACAAGGGCGGTATTCACCTGCGGACCCGCGTATGGGCCGCCACTATTGAAAAAGAGCAGCGCCCCGAAGATGAGTGATGCAATCGCGCCCAGTGTCAGCACGCCATGCGTAGTCAATTTGACATCCAATACCAGCAGCACAAAAGCCAGCGCCATCAACGCCAGACCTGCCCAGTTGGGCGAAATCGATCCAGCCCCGAAAAGGAAGAGGATCAGCGAGATGGCCCCGACCACGCCGGGTAAAATGACGCCCGGATGCGAAATCTCCACAAAAATGCCGATAACGGCCACGATGAAGAGCAAGAAGATCACATTCGGATCGAGCAGCAACGCGTAGAGCGTGTCAAAGGCTGACGCGCCGATTGTCTTGATGCTGACGCCCATTGTATGCAGCGTTACCTGCCCGGAATTGAGCGTCACACTTCTGCCATCAACCTGTGAGAGCAGATCGCTCAAACTACTGGCGCGCAGGTCGATGATTTTGTTGTCGTATGCTTGCTGGTCGGTGTACGCGATGGCACTGGTAATCATCTTCAAGGCGGGATCAACACTGCGGTTGTACCGTTTCTGGATACTGCTCATATCTGCGCTCAGGACGCTCTCAATTTTGGCTTTTTCGGTGCTGCCGATATCGCCGCCCGCGCTGGTGACGGGACTGGACGCGCCAATGGTGGTTCCTGGAGCCATCGCAGCCACTGGAGCAGCCAGCGCCACGAATGCGCCCGCGGAAGCGGCCCATCCACCCGTTGGGGAAACATAGGAGATAACCGGCACCCCGCTATTGAGTTCAGCTATTTTCATCGATTCCATCGAAGCAAGATCGCCACCAGGGGTGTTGATCTCAACCACTAACGCGGTCGCCCTGTCACTTTCGGCGGTAGCGATGGCGCTGGTCAAATAGCGAAGGGAAGCCGGACTGATATCGTTATTCAGCATCACAACATCAACGTGCGCGCCACTGGAAGCAGCACGCGCAGACCCACTGCAAAAGGCGATGGAGAGTAATACAAGCATAACCGCAAGAAGTAAAGCAAGAAAGAGCATCAACACAATTGGCTTGCGTCGAACGCGGCGCGAATACATGGAATTTTTCCTCCATAATCTGAACAACGCCGCCTACAAGCCAGAATACAGGTGTATCATACTCATCCCGGACGTGATTTCCGTCAACAACCTGTGTCAATCATTCATTCCACGCTACCGGTAGCAATAGCGAATTGCTATAGATAATATAGCATACTGTTATGCCAGTGTCAAGTCTAAACACGCGAAGCCTTATTTTCATATGACAATCGCATCCAGGTCGGTTGCATAATAATTCGGTGATACGGTACAATCTGAACAAGTTAGAACAACAAAACTAACCACGAAAGCCATTCCAAAAGGAGCACATAGATATGGCAATGTCGAAGCGATGCATCCCCTATACACCGCGTTCTCGTGAGTTGCAAGAAACAGTCTTTGCCCTCGTCACAACTGCGGGTGTCCACCTGCGCGACCAGGAACCATTTGACCTTGCAGGTGATAATAGCTGGCGACTCATACCCGGCGATGTCGAAACGGGTCAATTGATGGTAACGCACGAACACTACGATCACCGCGACGCCGACGAGGACATCAATGTGGTATTTCCCATCGATCGCCTGCGCGAACTGGCGGCAGAAGGCATCATTGGCGGAGTGAGCGATAAACACCTGGGATTCATGGGCTATACCCAACTCTTTCGTGATTTGTACGAACGCTCCGCGCCCGAAATTGCCAGAATTATCTCGCGCTCGCAAGCGGATGGCGTTATAGTCACGGCTGGCTGCCCGCTATGTCACAGAGTGAGCGCCATCCTCCAGCGTGAAATAGAAATGACCGGCATTCCCACCGTCTTGATTACCGTCGCCCCCGAACAGTCCAGACAGGCAGGACCACCACGGGCTATCGCGCCATACCACTTCAAAATGGGCAACAGTGTAGGCGGCCCGCGTCAATATGATCTCCAACGCAAAGTATTGCTGGACGTGCTGCGACGCTGGGAGGCGCGCGAAGAACCCGGCAATGCCTGGGAAATCGTCTATCCTGAGTATGATAGCAGCGACTGGCAGCCTGTTGACTTGCAAGAAGGATAATAAAAACAGCTACAGTTTGCGCAGCGCCTCGAACAAGTCCTCGTTATCGGGCATATCTCCGGGGCTGTTCAAGACCTCGATATAGCGAATGATGCCTTCTTTGTCGATGGCAAATACGGCCCGTTCCGCGAAGCCACCAGCATGACGAACGCCGTATATATCAACGACTTTGCCCTGCGGATAGAAGTCAGACAGGTTAGGGAGCGTGGTACCCATCGATTTAGCCCATGCATTCAAGGCATACTGGCTATCCTCGCTAATACTAACAATCTCAGTATCGTAGCTTTTGAAGCGATCCAGTTCGGCCTCATACGAAGGAATCTGCGCCGAACAAACGCTGCTGAATGCAAATGGCACAAAGGCCAGTACTACATTTTTCTTGCCACGAAAATCTGCCAGGTGCCAGCTTTCCCTTTTGCCTGTTTTGAGGGTAAAATCAGGCGCGGTATCGCCGACCTTCAAGGTCTTTGATTCAGAACGACTGGTGCTTGTCATGGGGTATCCTTTCTAAGGTCAATCATGGTTTACCTGCTCAACAGAAAGGACTACGCCTTCCTATTATAGTTTAATACATATGGGCGTTACTGGTTGTAATAACCATACGTCTTGCAAGGTGTATCATTTACGCACCAGGGGAAGTTTTTCAGAGACGGCACCCACCCGATAAAATTTTAGCACTCTCTGAAAGAACATGTCAAATATAGCAGTGAAAGAAACGCCCATGCGCATAGACGGCGCAGGGCGGTAGAGTATGTTGCAAGAAGACCTGGCTCAAAAACAACCATCAGGAGAAATGAAACCTCCACGCCTGACGCTCTGGGACAGTTTGCTTGCCCGCGAAGGCGCCATAGCCTACCTTCCGATCATTGTAGTGGTCATCTTGATGTTTATGGGGGCATCCTGGCAATTTACCTGGCTGCATACCGACGCGGCTCGCTACCAGTGCTACTCGCTCACCTTCTGGCTGGGCGGCGGCGCGGCCAAACTGCTCCCCGGTGTGCAATGCGCGTATCTGCCCCATTCCTCACTCGTAGCGCCGCCCTTCCGCGCGTTACCGCTCGAATATCCGCCACTCACGCTGCTCATCTTTACGCCCGCACTCCTTGCGCCGCTGGTCTACTATCAAATGACTTTCGCTATTTTGATGGCGCTGACGGCTGTTTTTATATACTGGCTGCTGCTGCGGTACGCCCCACGCGGCGCGGCGCTGGCCTTTGCCGGGTACATGCTCATCGGAGCGTGGGCCACTGCCGAGGCGCGCTTTGACCTCGTGCCAGCCGCCCTCACCCTCATGTGCGTCATCGCCGCCGGGCGCAGGCGCTGGACCTTCGCTTATATCACGCTGGCTATGGCGTTCTTACTGAAAATCTACCCGCTGCTCTTCCTGCCCGCCCTTTTCATCGCGGAACAACAGGACGCCCGGCGTTTCTATACAACGTCGCAACCTTTCCCCCTGGCAAATTTACCGGCAGAAGTCTGGCGCACTATACGCGACTTTAAAC
>DAHVFL010000417.1 GCA_027316975.1 Chloroflexota bacterium
GCGTTGGCGCGCACCCCGGGCCCGAAAAGATTGACGCCAGAATTGATATTCAACTGCTGCACTGCCGGGCCATTCACGATCATCAGGGGAGCGGTGCCGCCCGTCGTCGCTGTAATGCCGTGCAGGTTGAATGGCTCCTGGCACATGGCCTCGATTGCGGCCACGATGACGGGCATATAGTTGGGCAGGCAGCCAGCCATGACCGCGTTAATAGCTACTTTCTCGGCGGTAATAACGCGATTGCGAGCCGGAATCACACCCAGGATATCGCCGGGAAAGTTGCCTGAAAATTCCAGGAACTCCCGAACTCGGGCGGGAGTCGGCGGAACAACAGGCAATCCATCCGTCCAGCCCTGGCGGTAGTAAAACTCCATCGCCTGGGCGGGATCGTCTAACTCGATGTGTCGCGAGGATAATGTCCATGTTGCTTCTGTTTGTATGTCCATGCAATGGTTTCTCCAGTGAAGGTACGCGCCTGTCATGTCAATCATAACATACTGACATCACGAAGGAGTAGTGCTATAATAACAACCATTAAGGAGGCAAATCAGATGGCTAAAGAAATGAGATCCATCGACATAAGCGGAGTGCCAGACATGGTGAGAATTGCCGAAGAAGTGCGAACGAGCGGAAGACCGCGCATTTTACGAAGGAATGGCGAGGATATGGCTATGGTAATTCCCATTGCGCACGGCCATAAACGTAGAATCAAACGAGCCAGGACTCAAGCCGACTATGAAGCCTTCCTTTCAGCGGCAGGGGGATGGAAAGGGCTTGTTGATGCCGATAAGTTATTGGTTGATATTTATGAAAGCCGCGCGCTTTCAACAAAGCCTCCAATTGAACTATGAAATACCTTGTCGATAGTGATTGGGTGGTTGACTACCTGATCGGCAAACAGCAGGCTATTGACCTGTTTTCTTCTGTGTCTCAAGATAGTATTGCAATCAGCCTCATTACATTTGGAGAAATCTACGAAGGAATTTATTATGGTCGTGACCCACAACGTAGTGAAGCAGTATTTCGCCAATTCTTGCGTTCTGTAGATGTACTTCCCCTAAATCGCTCTATCATGCAACAATTTGCGCGTATTCGTGGTGACCTGCGCCGAAAAGGTCAGATTATTGCCGCAACTGCAATCTACCATGATATGACATTGCTTACTCGTAATAGAAAACATTACGGGCGTATTCCGGCGCTGAAAGTGCAGTTTCCCGCTCATTAGTTATGTACTTCGACTAGCAAAAGGTAACGAAAAGGCGTGGAGACCGTTTATATATACAGGTGATCGAGATACAAGAATGGCGCTGGGAAGCAGAGAGTATGTCATATGGCAGAGCTTGAGGGGAAAACCCTCGACCGCTACGAAATGCGGCGCATGATTGGCAAGGGGGGCATGGCGAATGTGTATGAGGCGATTGATAAGCAGACGGGGCGTAGTGTTGCGGTAAAGATCTTCAAACGTGAAGACGTGGAGATGCTGCGGCGTTTCATGCGCGAGGCGGAGTTGATGGCCTCCTGGCAAGATAGCCTGGAACACCATCTCGTTCCCATCTTTAATTATGGCACGGGCGAGCTGGACAACCTTGTCCATTATTTCATCGTCATGCCCTATATGGAGGGCGGCACATTGCGCGCGCGCATCCGGCGCGGGCCGCTCCCGCTTGCCGAAGCGTGTCATGCTATCCAGGACGTTGCCACCGCGCTCGATTTTATTCATAGTCAGGGTATCATTCATCGTGATATTAAGGCGTCCAATGTTTTGATACACAGCGATGGAAACTACTTCCTGACGGATTTTGGCATCGCGCGGATTACCGGCGATGCGACCCACCTGACCACCACCGGCAACGTGCTTGGCACCGTCGATTATGTTGCGCCAGAGCTATTCGAGCTTGATCGTAAAGCCGATGCGCGCAGCGATCTCTATTCGCTGGGCGTGCTGCTGTATGAGATGGTCATGGGGCGTCTGCCGTTCGTCGCGGAAAACCAGATTGCGCTGGTTTCCATGCACATTCAACGGCGTCCGCCCGCCCCGCGCAGTATCAACTCGGCCATTCCCGCGCCGGTTGAGCGCGTGATGCTCAAGGCGTTGGAGAAGAAGCCAGAGCAGCGTTATGGCCGCGCGAAAGAATTAGCCGACGCATTTTGCCGCGCCGTATCCACCAGCACAGGCATCAGTATTCCCGATTACGCGACGGTTGCGCCGCCAGTTATTGCGCCTGCGTCTCCTGTCCCGCGTCCCGGTCAACTTATCCTGCGACCACCCCTGCAATTTCTCAACTCGGACGGCAATGCGCAGGAGGCCAGGCCATCGCCACTGGCGAAGGGTACCGAAGGGATCAGGGTATGGCCGCAAAGCCAGGGTAACGGTCCATCAAATCCAGGGATAGATGCGCCGTTTTCTCCTGTTCCAGCGCCCTATCAACCCCAGGAGCCAGCAAAACGACCATACTATCGCCGCCCCTGGTTCTCAATTATCATCATTGTGCTCTCTTTGCTGATTATCGCAGGCTCAGTCGCGGCTATCTATAATCCTCGCAGGCAGGCGAACACCAATCCAGGCGCATCCACGCAGACAACACAGGCCGGGCAAACCGCGCCCGTTACCAGCGCGCCAACGACAACGCCCAATTTGACGGCGACGGCTCTGTCTGCTGCCGCGGCCAGCGCAACCGCTCGCGCCCAGGCCAGCGCCACTGCCGCCGCTGCTCTCACCGCGACAGCCGCCGCGCAGGCCAGCGCCACTGCCGGGGTGATTCAAACGGCCACATCCGGCTCACCGGTCTATCAAGATAGCCTGAAAAATGCCAACAATCCGCAGACTGCGGCGGCAGGCTGGGACCAGAGCGGTAACTGCGCGTTTCAGACTGATGGATACCATGACACTACTACAAATGGCCTGCAAGGGTGTAAAGAAAGGAACAAGAATTATGCGAACGCGGCCATCACCGTTGTCATGCGTATCCTGAGCGGACAATCTGGCGGGGTCTTCTTCCGCGCGGCGAGTAGTCCTTTTAACAATTTTGGCGCGTATGCCGGGTATCTTTTTGAAGTGGATAGCAATGGTAGATTTCGCGTTCTGAGCAGCGACAATTATAACAATCCGCCTGTCGCCCTGCAAGATTGGACACTCTCGAACGCTCTGCTTAAAGGCAGTCGAGCCAATACATTACAATTGATTATGCGCGGGAACACTCTAGCATTTTATGCGAACGGGGTGTTTCTGGTGAAACTATCCGCTTCCAATTTCTCCAATGGACTGGTGGCTTTTCTTGCCAGCAGCGATGGCTCAACTCGGGCAGATGTTGTTTATAGCGATCTCAACATCTTTGCCCTGTCCTGATTTATAATAAATGAATGAGTACTTTCCAGACGTAAGCTATCCTGATTTGGGAGCGTCTGCCTTATTCCTGATGAATTTTAATCAGAAAAACTGATCCTGTCATCCTGAGCGCAGCGAAGGATCTAGCTCGCCGGACACCGAGATCCTTCGCTGCGCTCAGGATGACAGGATCAGTGACGATCTTGTTTGTTAAAATCATCAGGAAATACGAGGAGCATTTTATGCGAACGCTTATCACGAATGGGCATATTGTAACGGCGGCCAATGACTATATGGGCGATATCCTGATCGAGGGAGAGCAGATTGCCGCGCTGGGGACCTCCGGCATGTTTGCTTCAGCGCAGTGCGATGCGGTTATTGATGCGCGGGGGAACTATGTCTTCCCTGGCGCAATCGATGTGCATACACACATGGAATTGCCATTGCCGGCGACGGTAGCCAGCGATGATTTCGAGACGGGTACGATTGCGGCTGCCTGCGGCGGCACTACGACTATCCTCGATTTTGCCAACCAGCAGCGCGGTCATACGCTGGACGAAGCCTTGCAATCCTGGCATCGCAAAGCCTCTGGAAAAGCGGTGATCGATTATGGTTTCCATATAACTATCACTGACCTGGCTGCCGCGCCCGAAGAAGCCATGGATGAGATGATTGGCGCGGGCGTGACCACCTTCAAGC
>DAHVFL010000418.1 GCA_027316975.1 Chloroflexota bacterium
ACATTAACGTCTTTGGCGGCTGGCAAACGGCGACGGGCCTGCTCGATCCGCGCACCCTCTCAGATTCGCAAACAGGAGTCGCGGCCATCCTGGGACACATTCAGAGTCCGGGTACCCCCACCGATTCAAAGGTAGGCGGTCGTAGTTGTTGGAATATCAAGGGGAAGCTTGATCCTACTTACCTGGCCGGTATCACCGGAGGGGGCGCGCCATCAGGCCAGCTTGACGATGTGAGTACGTGCATTGGCAAAACCGACAATCTGCCCTATCAGATCATCATTAATGGAGTAGCAACGCTGGGCGATACGGCTAAAACAGTGCGCACCTTCACACTCTCCAACTTTGGCGAACAAATCGATATCCAGGCTCCCGGCGTAAATCCACCCTATACGCCGACTCCGTAAGAGGAGAATGCAATGCAGCGCGTTCGATTTATTCCATGGAGCAACAATACCGCCTTTCTGGCGATGCTGGCGGCGTGCAGCGTTGTCTTTCTCACCGCGCTCGATCAGACTGTTGTAGTCACCGCCCTGCCCAAAATCATCATCGATCTCTCTATCACCGTCCAGCAGCTTGACCGCGCCGCCTGGATCGTCAGCAGCTACCTGCTCGGCTTCATTATTGCCATGCCTTTGATGGGGCGCATCTCTGATATGTACGGCAGGCGCGCCGTTTTCCTCATCAGCCTGGGCATCTTCGCCCTGGGATCGCTCTTGTGCGGCCTGGCTCCCATCCTGGGCAGCGCCGTAGATATCAGTTTCCTGCAACGCATCGGCATCAACGTCTCCGCGCCCGGCGATTTCAGCGATCCCAACGCGCTCTCGCCTGGCCTGGTCTGGCTGGTGGCCGCGCGTTTCGCGCAGGCCATTGGTGGTGGCGCTATGATCCCCGTCGCCATGGCCGTCGCAGGTGATTTCTACGGTGAGAAGCAGCGCGGCCTGGCATTAGGACTGATCGGCATGGTGACGGAAACCGGCGGCGTGTTAGGGCCGTTGTGGGGAGCAATAATTACCCAGACCCTCGGCTGGCAGGCCATCTTCTATATCAATGTGCCGCTTGTCGCCCTGCTTGCCCTGCTCATCTGGCGGTTCATCCCATCGCCCAAAGCGCAGCCCTCGCATGTAGGGACGCGATTTATCGCGTCCGCTCCCCCATCTGCGTCCGCTCCCACCTCTGCCCCCGCCCCCACTCCAACCCCAACACCCTCCCGGCGCAAGGCGCGTATCGATTTCACCGGCGCCCTGTTGCTGGGCGCGTCGCTGCTCAGCCTGAGCCTGGGCCTTTCACAGGAAGCCATCACCGCATCATCAAATCCCTCACAGGCTCCAATGCAGAACAACCCCTGGCTGATTGGCGCGTCACTGCTCTTGCTGGCAGGTTTTATCGCGCTTGAACTTTACATCGAGCGCCGGCAACCAGCCTCATCGAGTGATCTAACAGTCGAGGCCGAGAGCTATCCCAGGCGTCGCGTTTTACCTGTGATCGAACTTTCAGTCTTTCGACGCGCCGCCTTCTCCGCCACCGCGCTGGTCAGCCTGCTCGTAGGTGGCGCGTTGATCATCGCGATGGTTGATATCCCGTTCTTCATCGACACTGTGCTGAATGGCAGCGCCATGGATAGCGGCCTCGCCCTGCTGCGCCTGACCGCCATGATCCCCGTCGGGGCTGTCCTCGGCGGAGTGCTCTGCCCGCGCATCACCTGCCGCTTAACGGCTGTGATCGGTTTGCTGCTTACCGCGCTTGGTTTCCTGTTGATGCACCTCTGGCCGCTCGATGTCACCGGGCTACAGATTACCGCCAGTACACTCATTGGTGGCCTGGGCTTTGGCCTGGTTATCGCTCCTATCGGCACGACCGCCATCAACGCTGCCAGCAGCCAGCAACTGGGCATGGCCTCCTCGATAATCACTGTGCTGCGCATGGTAGGGATGATTATTGGGCTGGCCGCGCTCACATCCTGGGGACTTGGTCGCTTCCACGAAATTATCATCGCCTTCAAGCCACCTGCTGGCGTTACCCCTTTTAGCGCGTCCTACCAGACAGCCCTGGGCAAGTACGCTATCTTCGCGGGCCACGAAGTCTACACTTCCATCTTCCTGGCGGCAGGCATCATCTGCCTCGTCGCCATCGTACCCGCCCTGCTGCTCGAAGGCCGAAAATCATCCCCGTATGTTATCCCTGGCACCGTGTAAGTAAATGTCGTACCATGTAGTGACGTGATGGAAAAATGTGTAGGGACGTAATTATGAATTTTAACGACCCAGGCCGGTCATGTCATCCCTTCACTGCGTTCAGGGCAGGCTCTGAGCGCAGCGAAGGATATCTCGGCCATCGAGCGAGACCCTTCGCTGTGCTCAGGGTGACAGCATCTGAGCGATGGTGGGTGGGAAAATTCATTATCGCATCCGTGTATCGCCGCGTAAATGCAATTGGTAAGGACGCACATGAGTCGAGACAAGCATTCGCCGCAGGATGATGAGAACCGGCAAGAGCCAGAGGACATCATACGCTTTCAAGCGCCTCCCCGCTCTCAGCCGCAGCGCCGGCGTTCAGCGCGTGATGAAAAACTAAGACGACTCCGGCAGCCCTCCTCGCCGCGTGATCGTGATGACAGGTACCGGGAAACCGATCAGCCCGTTGCGCGAACCCGCCAGACTCGCAACTTTCGCGAAGAAGAGGAGCGTGAGAGGTCGTATCGCCAGACGCCGCCTCCGCCAGAACCACGCCAGGAACCGCGTAATACTCGTCCGGTGCGCGAGGACATGTACAGGGACAGCGAGCCGCGCCCGCAGCGCCCGCCGCGCGAGCGCGACTACATGGATGAACGCTACTATATGGATACCCCTCGCGGGCGTGAAATTGATACTGAGGCAGATCGCTACGCCGATTATGAAGCGTATCGCCGCCCGGTTCGACGCTCAGGAACGCGATCTTCTTCTCCACCCCCGGCGCCTGTAGCGCGGCCACCACAACGGCGCGCTCGTCGCAGCGTCTGGTCAACCCTGTTGATTGGTGTTCTAGGCGGCATAGTCACGATTGCGCTGGTGGTCGCTACCGGCTGGTTTTTCCTGGTACGCACGCTTCAGACGAGTTTTCCGGGGCTTGGTATTGGCACGTCAAAATTTACCGATGCGCAACATACGGTTCCGTTAAATATCACTTCCAGCATCACACAATTGCAGGTAATAAACAGCACTGGTAATATTACTATCAGTGACAACAGCGCACTACCCACGGGTGGCTCTCTTACCTACATAAAGAAAACGCAAGCTAGCAGCAGTAGCAATGCCGCCAGCGATTTTGCGCGTATTCAAGTACAGGTTCAGCCGGGCAATAGCGTTGCCTGCCCTTCGACACGTTGCTTAATCGTAAGCGTAAGCCTGCCCGCCAACACCGCTGGTTCTGTTGATTTGAACATTGTGCTGCCCCCGCAAAATCCCACTCCGCAGTTTGTGTTGAATGCTCAGACACAGCAGGGCAAGCTTTTAGTTCAAGGCTTTAGCGGACTGCTGACATTGACTAATAATCTCGGCGATATCGATGTGAGAGGCAGTTTGCTGGATAGTGGGTCATGTTTGCAGACGGTCAAGGGCAATATCACCTTTGCTGGAACGCTGGCAACGGCCACTCCGCCGACTATCAATCCATGCCAGGGAAACCCTATCGCAACGACCAACTCGACACAGCCCTGGTACAGTATCAAAGATGGTACAGGCAACATTGACGTTTCACTCAATTCCCTTTCGGCCAACATTATGCTTGACGCTACCATTTTTAACCAGGGCAAGATCAGCAGCGAATATCCTATCACCATCCCGTCCGCAAAGCCTCCCAGCTACCTTGGCCCGCTCCTCCCAGGCACACAACCAACGGCCCAGTTGTTGCTTACAGTCGATACAGGCAACATTACTTTGCATAAGGTGTAAACGAAATTGGCCGCGCCTTTTCCAGGGCGACCGCAAGGGTCGCCCCTACCCTACTACGAGGCGCGAGGCTTGCGAAGCAAGCTAA
>DAHVFL010000419.1 GCA_027316975.1 Chloroflexota bacterium
CCCCTGCTGGATTCTACGGGTGATGGTCGCCACCATTTGCATCCACTCAGAAGCCGGTCGCACTTCATGGACAGAAAACTGGCTGGATGATTTTTCCGAGGACGATGTTGGAGCCTGCTCGATAGCAGTCTGGAGACGCGCTACACTCGCTTCAATCTCCTGTACGATCTGCTCGATAGTATCAGATGCCCGGATCAACTTGTTGATGGTGAGCGTGGCATTAGCGGCGTTAAAGCTCAAGAGAAAGCGGGGTAAAATGAGCAGTCCAGCAGGAAAGCCGTCCCACAGAGAAGTGCGCTGGGAAAGTGGATCAAAGGCAAATCCACCAAAGAGTAGCGGGCCACTGGCAGGGGTAGGTAACGTTTCAGGCGCGTAAGTGATAACAGCATCGTTCATCAAAGCGCGCCGCGCGGAACTCGCATCGCTAAAGTACGCGCTCCCACCAGTTTCGATGGTGGTTTCGGCGCCGGCACCGACAAGCGCGTTTTGCTCTGCCGGCTGCTCCCAGAAAAAGCATTCTCCCAGCCCCGCCGCTCTAGCGCCGGTAAAAGTCTGGATTGCGTCACAGTACTCCACTGGTTGAGTAAAACTGGCAAGAACGGCTGGATGCTCCTGGTCAGCGCGTCCAGCCGCCTCGCGCAACGTTGTGGCTAACAGTTTTCGGTCAATTGAAACGCACCATTTCCCCGCCCCGGTTGTTTTCGGTAGGCGAGGCCAATCAGAAATTTCTACTTTCATACTTTTTTAACCTGATTTGATACAAGAAAGATGGGCCGAGAATATCAACGGCCCAAATTTCAGTTCTATTCCTGGTATATTGTAGCGAAGATAAGAGGGAACTGCCACTATAGCTGGCGCATCCGCTGATTACACATCGGGCATCAGCCAGCTTTCTGGAATATCTACCTGCATTCTTATTTTACCCCTACCCGAGTTGACTGGCTTAGCGCCTGCACCAGCGCGAAATATGCTGGTTTAGGACGATACAGCGCATCGAAGATCAATGGATAATCGGGACGTCCGGTAAACGCAGGAATCCAGGAGTGCGCGTCTGTAAAGCCCCACATCACGAAGGCAGTACAAGCCGTTACGGACAGGCAGGTTTGCAGCATCTCGCCGTAGAGTTGCGCCTGGGCGGCCAGTTTTGCCTGCATAGGGCGAGCATCATCCTGCGTTTTCACATCCATTTCGGTAATCTGCACTTCCAGACCCAGCGCGGCCAATCGCTGCATGTTTGCCAGCACGTCTTTCTGATTGGGATAACTGTTCAGGCTGATATGCATCTGCAAACCAACGCCAGCGAGCGGCACCCCGCGCTGGAGCATTCCTTTCACGAGGGCATAAATGGCGTCGGATTTGCGACCCAATCCTTCGCCGCCGTAGTCGTTGTAAAAGAGACGCGCCTGTGGGTTGGCCTCGCGCGCCCACTGGAACGCCATGTCGATATACTCCGGCCCGATGCCGCGCAGCCAGATCGAATCGCGTAAGGTGCCGTCACCCATGGCCTCGTTCACCACATCCCATATGTTGACCTGCCCGCGATATCTTTTAACTTCCGTAATAATATGGTCGCGCAGCATTGTTATCAGTTCAGCGCGGGTAAACTTGCCATTCGTGAGCCATGCCGGCAAATCAGTATACCAGACCAGGTTATGCCCGCGTACTTGCATTTGATGCGCCTGCGCAAAGGCCACGATATAGTCAGCTTGCGCGAACGTAAAGATACCGCGCTGCGGTTCCGTTTCGCTAAATTTCATGGAAACCTCAGGTGTCACCATATTGAATTCGCGCGCGAGCGTTGCGCTGTACGCTGCTTCATCACGCAACGCATTCACATTTACCGTCGTACCAATGTAAAAACGACGCGACTGCGCCAGGGAACGCAGCGTGGGAGCTTGCGCAGGCTGTACTGTCAGGGCCGGTTTTGCAATTGGAGTTTGTATGCCTGTTAGCGAACAGGCGGCGATGCCCAGTATGAGGAGTATACCGGGCAGTCTTATAAAACGTTGTAACACCTCAAGGTTGACACTTTCCACGTAGCAGAACTTCCTTATTTCACCACAGCCTTTTGAACCGCATCCGCGAATGCTTTCGGCAACACGATACCACGCTCCATGATACCCGAACCCTGCCAGTAGGCGCGTTTCACAGAAGTGCCATCCTGCAGGTGAAATGCGATGAAGTAGGTCATAGTTCCCTGGTCCATGCGGTTCGTATTGACGGGAGAGGCGAGTACCATATTTACCAGTGAAGTGATCTCGCGAGGGTCTTTGATTGCTCCCACTTGTGTCACGCCATCCTGGCTGCTAACGATGCCAATGAAGAGCACTTTATTGCCAATATCGAGCAAATCAGCGCCGGTGTGCGCCTGGGAATTGGTATTGACCTCGTACAGTTGGATGCGACCGGCAAAATGGGCTGCCAGCCGAAAGGCCGGCTTGTAGCCCTTGACTGTATATACCTGTGTGCCTGCTGCCAGGAAGGCTGAGTCGCCATCCTTCATTTGATAGTTTGGGTCACGCACATTACCATCCAGCTTAAATTTAACGGTGTTAAATACGGGTCCGAGCTGGCTGGCTGGCAACCCATCCTGCGAACTCATTGATGTGGCAAGGTAGGTAATGCCATTGAAGCGGATAAAGTTTACCCAGTCAATCTTCACGTTTTGCCCGCCTGATGACCCTGGCCCACCTGTTTGAGAGCCGCAACTTACCAGCCCCATGAAGATCACTAACATCAGAAGTGGCGCAATACTGCGAGCATTCAAGGGTGTATGTCTCATTAACAAAACTCCTAACGCGAGTCGACGGGCTCGCTGCTATTTTATTCTTGCTTATGAGACGTGAATGGATATGGAAAAGTTCCCACCAAAAATAATCATTCTCTCAAGGAACTTGCGATTTTACGCGCTGAAACGCGCTTTCTGCCCCAGGTGGAAAGGCGCGAGAGCATTATTCGCTTTCACGATGGTCGAGAGCCGCTCGACTAGCCCGGCAAACTCGCCGCCCGGAAGGGACAGCACCAGTTCGGAAGGCGTCAGGCCCGTGTAGGTGCGAGCGCCAATACAGCCAAAGCTCATGGAAGTCAATCCTGTCTGCATCGCGCGCGGGATCACGGCGCAGGTGGGACGCCCAAAGGCCGATTGACCACCCTGGCGCAGCCAGTTCGTATTGCCCATCGCCTCGGCTACCAGCATGGCTTGCTGCGTGTCGATGATGCACAGCACCACGTCTGCTGCGACGGGCAACTGGTCAAGACGCCCGTACACGATCGACGAGTGCGGAGTAGTGACTACCGGGAGCGCGGCAACCTCGGCTGGCGAAAAATACTGCACATTCGCCATCGTCTGCACTAGATCCTGCGCGCGCTGTTGCTCTGTTTCCGGCATGGTGAAGCCCATGGTCATCATGCCGATGGGACATTCCTGGTGATCTTCCGCCACCGCGTAAAATACGCCTTTCTCGGCCAATCGCCAGAACGTGCAGGCCGATGGCACGCGCGAGCCAATATGTTCTACATGATCGGGAATGGTTTCTACGAATGACAGGCCAATGGGAGGCTGTTTCAAATTGAGCAAATCGCTGAAGCGTTGGGTCAGTTCTTGATACAAGGAGTGTCCTCTTTCCTGGAATACTGAAAGCCTGAATACACGGGCTTCATTGTATCACAGAATCTTATACTTCCTGATAAGCGCTTTTACCCAGTTATTCTGCTTCTCGCTGGGAGCAAAATTGTGCTTTTGCAGGCGTTTTGCCATATCGTCGATAAAGGCGCGTTCGTTGGTTGCCACGCGCGGGCTGTCGAGCGCGATGGTACCAAAGTAGGTTTGAAGTTGCTGCACCTGCTGGCGTAACGCGGCCAGTTCGGGCGATGACAGGCCGCTGCGCGCCTCTGGCGCCATCGATTCTTGCCAGTGGCGGTATGCATCCATATCGCCATTCCACGCGCCCAGCCCGGCCAGTTCGTCGGCGCG
>DAHVFL010000041.1 GCA_027316975.1 Chloroflexota bacterium
CCCTTCGGCGCGCTCGATGCCATCACACGCGCTCGCCTGCAGGACGAGTTGTTGCGCATCCAGCGTGATGTACGCAAGACAGTTCTCTTTGTCTCGCACGACATGGAAGAGGCATTTAAACTGGGCGACCAGATCGCAGTGCTGTACGATGGGAAGCTCCAGCAGCTTGGCACCACCGTCGAACTCATTTCAAATCCGGCTAATGCGTATGTACGCAAGCTGGTAGGCGCGGATAGCATCTTGCGCCAGATCGAATACCTGCCTGTTTCTGATGCCCTGGAAAGAGAACCGGAGACGGTATCTTCGGCGCACTGGGGAGATCTTCCAACATGTTCCGCGGATGCTACCTTACTCACGGCCATGTTGAAACTCCTCGAAACCAACGCCCCCGCCCTCGCAGTACTCGATCAAGATACGCAAGACCCTCTCGGTTACATTACCCTCGCCAGCATCAACCATGAAATCACGAAAACGCGCCGTAACGCAAACACTCACGAGGCGAACGAGAAGGAGACTCAGACAGCCAGTTCTCTCGAATAGTATTGGGTAGAAACTCCCTTGTCATTTTCTACCCGCGCAAAGTGAGAGGAGGACCATGAATTATATTCTCGACCCAACCAACTACGACCCGAATGATCCGAATAGTATTCCCAATTTGTTGATTGCGCATTTGACGATAGTCGGCGTCACTATGCTCATCTCATTAGTGATTGCTGTTCCCATAGGCATACTGTTAGCACGTTACCGCCGGTTTTATGCCCCCATTATTCTGTTCACCGGGGTAATGTACAGTATTCCAGCGCTGGCTTTTTTTAGTATCTTAGTTCTCTTCACCGGATTGAATCCGCCGACGGTAATCATTCCCCTGGTTCTTTATACGCAACTTGCCTTGATACGTAATACTGCTGCCGCCATCAACGGAGTAGATCCGCTCCTTCTTGACGCAGCGCGAGCCATGGGTATGACCCGCGGGCAGAGATTAGTGCGTGTGACGCTGCCACTGGCTTTACCGGTGATCGTGGCCGGAATACGAGTCGCCACTGTGACAACAATTGGCATTGCAACGTTATCGCAGCTTGTAGGAGTGCCAAGTTTAGGAACGCTGGTTTTCCTCGGCTTCTATAATCTTAACGACGCTCAATTATTCGCCGGAGCTATTTTAATAACGATTATGGCTATCGGCTCTGACTTACTTTTACTCGCGCTCCAGGTTGCTCTTAATCGCGGTCGCAGCAGGATTGCAGTCGCATAAACCTGAAAATCAGGACATTTGATGGAGGATCAGTCATGCTCACTAGTTTACTGCAGTTCATTTCCGATCCAAATAACGACTACCCTGGAAAAAGCATGGATTATCTGAAGCTATGTGCCATTGCGATTGTACTGGCCATCCTGATTGGCGTTCCCCTGGGCATCGCTGTATCACGAAATCCTGTGGTTTCATTTATAGCCGTCAATGTAAGTGGGTTGATGCGCGCTATCCCGGTACTGGTTTTCATTGCCATTAGTTATCCTGTGCTTGGTCTTGGCTTCAACCCGGCGTTGGTGGCGCTTATCGTCCTGGGGATTCCACCCATTCTTTTGAACACCTCTACAGCTATTCGTGGAATCGACCCCGCTATGATTGAAGCGGCTCGCGGTATGGGCATGACGACCTGGCAGATCATTACACGCATACAGACGCCTCTTGTCCTGCCGATCATCGCCGCAGGTGTGCGTACATCAGCGGTACAAATAGTAGCTACTGCAACGCTGGCATCCCTTACTGGCGCTGGTGGATACGGTGAATATATCTATCTCGGATTGCGCCAGTTCGATACTACGCAACTGCTGGCAGGTTCACTGCCCGTTGCGGCGCTTGCCATTATCATAGAGTTATCTCTTGGCGGGCTAGAACGCCTCGTTACACCGGCGGGTCTTCGCATTGAGGCAATGACCGCGTCCGCCAGGGCATAATACATTTTATCAAAAAGTGTGCGTACAAATGTGTGCGTGCGAGTCCATGAAGTTTTTTTGTCCAATCCTGATTACGAGGAGGAACTATGTCATCCCTTTTCAGCTCATTGAGAGCAAAATCCGCCGGCCTGCTTCTACTCATCTCACTGGTGGCGCTTGCGGGGTGCGGCAGCACCAGTGGTGGTGGAAGCACTCCCACTCCCGGCGCTACAGGGACTTCCAACCCCAACGCGGGAATCACGCTAACCGTTGGCGGAAAACTAGACACCGAAGCGCAGTTGCTCACCAAAATGTACGTGTTGTTGTTGCGCAAAGCTGGCTTCACGGTGGTTGAAAGAGCAGCGTTAGGCACCAATGCCGTTGTGTTCAACGCCATCACAAGCGGGCAGATCGATTTGTACCCGGAATTCACCGCTACCGGGCTGGCGAAGCTGGGGTTGCAGTCCACCGGCAATGCGCAACAGGACTACCAGGCAGTGAAGCAAGGATTCGAAAGCAAATATCAGATTACCTGGCTAGATGCTGCGCCCCTGAATGATACCTACGGGGTCTGCACAACGCAGTCACAGGCCACCAGCCTGGGCGCGACGAAGATTTCCGACCTCGCGTCGAAAGCGTCCACTCTGACCATTGCTACACCTCCCGACGGTGTACAGTACGGAGTCAATGTTCTCAAGTCGGTATACAAAATCACCTTTAAGCGTGTGACTACGTATACTGAGGAAGGTCTTACCTTTCCGGCTGTCACGACAGGCGCTCAAAATTTGAACATCTGTTACACGACCGCTGCATTGATTGCAAAAGACAACTTTGTGTTGTTGCAGGATGATAAAAACGCATTTCCTGCGTACAATCCTGCACCCATCGTGCGTGACACATCCCTTCAGAAGGCACCCGGTATTACAGCTGCTCTCAATCCGCTTGCTCCGAAGCTGACGACGCAGGTCAGCCAACAGTTGCAGGCAAAGGTCGTTGGAGGTCAGAGCGTCACCCAGGTTGCAACCGACTGGCTTACGAGCGCCGGCCTGTTGTAAAGGTTTTGTGGGAGCGCGCTTGATCGCGCTCCAGTTTACCAGCTTTTACCAGGGACAGGGGCGGCGCAAGCGCCGCCCCTGTCCCATCTCTAGCGTTCGCAAAAGCGTGCAATCAAGCCAGCGCCATCTCCATGCTATGCGCGGTATGCCCTTTCAGATGTTCGCGGATAGCCAGCGCCGCTGCCGCGCCTTCGCCGGCGGCGCTGACCAGTTGTTTGGTGCTGCCTGAGCGCACATCGCCGGCGGCGAAAATGCCCTCGGCGCTGGTCTGGAAGTCGATGCCCGTCTTGATGAAACCTTGAGCATCCAGCTTGACGATATCTTTGAACGGCTCGCTATTGGGCGTCAGGCCGATGAAGACGAAGACGCCCGGCACGCGCAGTTCGCTGACCTCGCCCGTCTGCCTGTCCTTTAGCACCAGCGTATCGAGATGGTTTTTGCTGCCTTTCAACTCGACCACTTCGGTATTGAAACGCACCTCTATCTCCGGCGAATGCAGCGCCTTCTCGGACGCTACTTTGTTAGCGGTCAACTCGGAGCCGCGCACCAGCAGCGTCACTTTCGGGCAGAAGCGTGTCAGGAAAGCTGCCTCTTCAACCGCGCTATTGCCGCCGCCGATCACGGCCACTTCGCGCCCCTTGTAGAACGGGCCATCGCAGGTTGCGCAGAAATGCACGCCCGCGCCGATATAGTCATCCTCGCCCGGCACGCCCAGCCGTTTATACGTTGAGCCGGTTGCCAGCAAAACCGCGTGACAGGTATAGCTGTGGCCGGAGTCGGTGGTGACAATATGATCGTCCTCGTCGTTGCTCACACTGATTACGTTCTGAGCCGAAAGCAACTCCACGCCATAGCGTTTCGCCTGCGCGATGATGCGCTCAGCGAATTCAGCCCCGGAAACGCCTTCGGGAAAGCCGGGGTAGTTATCCAACCGTTCGGTAATACCTGCCTGCCCGCCCAATCCGCTGCGTTCGATCACCAGCACATCATTGCCATCACGCGCCACGTAAATAGCCGTCGTCAGCGCGGTAGGTCCGCCGCCCACAATGATGAGATCATAAAACTCGCTTTTCGCCCTCGTCTCCAATCCCAGCTTCGCCGCCAGTTCCGCGTTAGTCGGCTCGATCAGCAAAGAGCCATCGTCAAATACAATTGTCGGAATGGTCATGCCGCCGTTTTGGGCCTTTTGCACAAAGGCCTGACCCTCCACATCCTCTTCGATATCGATAAATTCGTAATGAACGCGCTGCTCGCCCAGAAATTTTTTGCTGCGTTTGCAGTCGCTGCACCAGTTGGTGCCATAGAGTTTGATATTGGTATGCGCCATGTGATACTCCCTTCTAAGTTGAAACTGTTCCAGTGTTATCTCTGATATAGTATCATGTGTACAACAAAACATTACAAATGAGCCAGGGCGGGGCAAGTGAGGTAGCCAGGGCGGGGGCAAGCCCCGCCCCTACCCTATACGGCTTCCGCCACATCTCGTAGCAGGGTAGGGGCGGGGCTTGCCCCCGCCCTGGTTACTTATGAGGTTCTGCGCCAGCCCCGGCTACCCGGATCAGAGAGGTGAATATTTATGACTTCGACAACACTATACGACGCCATCGTCATTGGCGCGGGACAGGCCGGAGGGCCGCTGTCTACCGCTTTAGCCAACGCGGGACGGAAGACCGCTCTACTCGAGCGAGTGCATGTCGGCGGCACCTGCGTAAACGAAGGATGCACACCTACTAAGACGATGGTTGCCAGCGCGCGCGTGGCTTACCTGGCGCGACGCGGCGCGGATTACGGAGTGCATACCGGGCCGATCACTATCGACATGCTGAAGGTGCGCCAGCGCAAACGAGATATCGTGGACAGCTTCCGCAACGGCAGCCAGAGCCGCATAGAGGGTACCAAAGGCGTCGATCTTTTGATGGGCGAGGCCCATTTCACCGGCCCCAAAACGCTAGAAGTCGTTTTACCCGGCGGTGAACGTCGCCAGTTGACCGCCGACACGGTCTTTATCAACGCGGGCGCGCGTCCGTCAAAGCCTTCTCTGCCGGGTATTGAAAACATAGCCACGCTGGACTCGACTTCGATCATGGAACTGGACACCGTGCCAGATTCCCTGTTGATTATCGGCGGTGGGTACGTTGGGCTGGAATTTGGTCAAATGTTTCGCCGTTTCGGCAGCCAGGTGACGGTCATTCAACGCGGCGCAAAGCTGCTGGCCCGCGAGGACGCGGATGTGGCCGATGAAGTGGCAAACATCCTGCGCGAAGATGGCGTTGAAGTTCTGCTTGAGACAAAACCGCTGCGCGTCGAACAGGGCGCAGAGGGTAGTATTCACCTGACAGTGCAAACCCCAACGGGAGAGCGAACCCTGTCTGGCTCGCATGTGCTGCTGGCGGCAGGGCGCGCACCCAATACCGATTGGCTCAACCTGGACGCAACCGGAGTATCAACCGACAAAACAGGCTTCATCCAGGTAAACGAGCGGCTAGAAACCAGCGTGCCTGGCATCTACGCCCTGGGCGATATCAAAGGTGGCCCGGCCTTCACCCATATCTCCTACGACGATTTTCGCATCATACGCACGAATCTCATAGAGCATGGCAACGCCAGCATCTCCAACCGTATAGTGCCCTACACCGTTTTCATTGATCCCCAACTGGGGCGTGTTGGGATGACCGAAAGCGAGGCACGCGAACAGAAACGTGCCATCAAAGTCGCCAAAATGCCCATGAACTACGTCGCACGCGCATTGGAAGTGGACGAATCACGCGGCTTCATGAAAGCTATCGTCGATGCCGCTACCAACCAGATTCTAGGCTGCGCCATCCTGGGCATCGAAGGCGGCGAACTGATGGCGATGTTGCAAATGGCGATGATGGGCAACATTCCCTACACTGTGCTGCGCGACGCCGTCTTCGCCCACCCCACGCTGGCGGAGTCGTTCAACAACCTGTTTGGGAGTTTTGAAGAGTAAATACGCGAAAATGCGGGGCAGGGCAGAGCGCGCTCTGCCCTGCCCCGCATTTTCGCTCAAGCAACCTGCACCGTCACATAATGGTACCCGGTCGCGCCATTGGGAACCGTTCCCTGTTTCTGGCTCGGTTGCACTGCGCCGGTGCCGTCGGTGGCGCGAGCGGTCAGTGTGTAGCTGCCCGGTAAGAGTGGCGTCCATTGCCATGTCCAGAAGACCCAGGAGTCCTGCGAAAGGGCTGGTTGGAGCGTTGCGTCGTGCCAGGTGACGCCGTCGTCAGCGCTGACTTCTACACGCTGGATGCCGCGATTGCCCGCGAAGGATAAGCCACCGATTTCGATAGTTTGGCCCAGTGGTAACTTCCCGAACGGGCGATCAATGCGCGTCAGCGTGTGCAAAGCGCCGTGATACCAGCCCTGGTCCGCGTACAATCCGCCCACGAAGTGATCGGTCAGTTCAACCCGCGTCACCCACTTGGGATTCTCTTCGCCATAGAGACCCGGAATGAGGACGCGCAACGGATAGCCATGACGATTCGGTAGAGGAGCGCCGTTCATGCGATAGGCCAGCAGCGCATCGGCTTGCAATACCACGTCTAATGGCTGGCTGATACTATACCCATCAACGCTATAGAAGGCCACGTAACGCGCGTTGGATAAAGCGCCGCCGTGCTTATCCAGCAGCGAGCGTATTGTTACCCCTTGCCAGATGGCGGTACTGATGAGGTGTCCCGGCGGCCCATTGGCAATGCATTCCAGTGTGATCGGGCGGGTCGTCGAGGGCAATTTTTGTAGCTCGTCAAAGGTATACGCGCCCGGATTGGCGACCAGCCCGTTGATCTCAAGACGCCAGACATCGAGATTGGGCATGGGATCAACAGCGTTCTGTGTTACAACATAATGCTCATTGTTGGGAGTAATCGGTGGGATAAAGCCATTGGCGGTAAAGGTTCCCATGCCATCGTAGGAGCTATAGTTGTTCAGCAAGCCCTCAATAACCCCTGCCGTCCCGGCGGTTGCGCCGGCGCCGAGTACAGCAGCGCACGCGCGCGCGAGAAGTTGCCGCCGGTTCTGCGCCGCTTGAGTCGATCCTGCGACACCTTTTTTGGGCAGAATGCCACGATAAACAATGCACAAAACAACGCCATACAAGGCGAATTCCGCCAGGAGCGAGAGAATTGTAACAAACCTGGCCCAGGCATAAGGCAAGCCAAAAAAGTTTTGCGCCGTCTCTGTCCAGAAGAGTAGGGTTGCCCCCAGGGTCATCAGCAGGGCAAACGCGGCTGCCGTCACCCATTCTCTGCGAGTAGAACGATAGCCACTCGCGGGCAACTGAACACGCGCGATCATCGCATACAGCACTCCCAGCACGGTTCCCAGGCCAATCATGCCGAGTATCGCCAGTCCCAACGGCACCGTTTTCGCGTGGGAACCAAAACGGATCAAGAAATTAACGAATGTTCCCGCCTGCATCAGCTTGAGCACGCGATCTCCAAAAAGCTCAACCGGACTGGGCACGCCTGCCACCAGGCGCAAGACGGCCATCAGCAAAACGGCTGTCAGGCTAGCCACGAGGCCGGCGCACAGCGCGGCAATGCTGGAAACAATAATCTGTTTGCGAGACGAATACGATGCGCGTTCCCGCGCAGCAGATGATTCATCGACGGTTTGCATACCGTTTTCCTTTCGATTCTCTTCCCTACAAATTCCGCGAGCGAGTACGGAACATATTTCTTACGCCAATGAAGGCTGCGATAGCAAGAATAACCGCTACGGGCCAATATACAATTTCGTAGTAAGTGGTCCAGTCAGGGACGTAGTGACGCGGCCCAGAGGTATAGAAATACTGAAGTATTGAGATGCTTACAAAATACCATACAACGCTGACCGCCAGCGCGCTGCCAATCAACTTGCGACCTTTCCACAGCGGCCCGATCACCAACGGAATCCACATCAGCAGAAAGGGCGTGTACCAGGGGAACACATGCGGTGAAATCGCCAGTATCGCCACAAAGAGCAATAGCGCGGCCATTGCCATGCTCATGCGCTGGCGCAGGCGCAACACAAATACCAGCAGCGAGACGCTGATGATGAACAACGGGGAAACAAGACGCTCGCGCGCAAGCAACGCTTGCCGGTTCCATGTGTTCGCAGAACTCACCCACTGCATGACCAACTGGACAATACCAGCGTTCTCGCCCTGTTCATTACTGTAATTTGTAAAGTACCCCAGCACCTGTCCATGCCCCATAATGTAATAGGGCAGATAAGCAAGCAAAATGGTCAACAAACATACCCCCAACAACCCATAATCGCGACCTCGAATAGAGCGAAGAGACCTTGCGAGCGCGCGAAGGGATGCGGCAAGCGAAACCAGGGCGCGGCTTGCTCCACTTCTCTTCATTGCGTCCCGCAGCATATCGGGGACGACGACGATTAGTAGCAGGATGGGGTAGAATTTGGTCAGCGCGGCCATACCAAGCAAAAAACCAGTCAGGATGCGCCCGCGCACACTGTTGTTGGAAAAGCTTAGCAGGGCCAGGATGCTAAAGGTCAGGCTAATTACATCGACATGTCCCTGAATGGCGAACTCAATGATGGGCAGGGGACACCAGGCATAGATCAGCACGCGGCATGGATCGATTCCCCTGCGTTTAAGCAACACCACTAACGCGCCGCACGTCGTCATATCAAAAATAAGAAAGATGCCCTTGAGAAAATACAAATTGGACCCGCCGAGCAGGTAACTCAAGAGAAAAACTGCCTGCGCTCCCGGTGGGTAGATGGTCGGAGAGGCACGGAAACGCATTCTTGGGAAAAGTATTGTGTCAACCAACGGTTTCAATGGATATGAGAGAGGCTGGTAGACATAGGGGCTGAAGCCGTGCAATGTGACACGCGCGTCCCACAGATAGCGCCACGAGTCACGCGAGAATCCCGGCGGCAAAGGCAGCAGCAGGGCGCGTAATACGAACGCGCCCGCCAGAATGATACTCAATTCTATCCAGCGCCAGCGACCCTGCCCTGGTTTCGTCGCCAGCACCAGGGCGCACGCGGCAAAGTACGGCACAAAACTCACCATCCACAGGCGCAAAAAAGGCTGGTACAGATAATTATCCAGTATCGTATCCGGCGGCGCTGTTTTATAAAGAAAAGGGTAGAATGCAAGCGCGAGCAACAACAGAGCGCCAGGCGCGGCAGCGCGCCACCAGGGATATTTGACAGTTAGCGCGACCTTTTCGGCCTGCGCCGTATTAGAGGTTTGCTCTAAAGACATAGATATGTATACAAGCCCTTCAATTTCTATGGAGGAGGCACGATCAATCGCATCCTTACACATATATCCTACACGTAAGAATATGGCGTTCTTTTTCAGACGAAAAGCGAAACGTAATGGCGAATCGTTCATTTTTGCGCGAACATGAAATCGCCTTAGTCGCCCCTACCAAACACGGAAAAGGCTATCTAGCGACCCTTATGGTCGTCCTAGTTCCGGCATCACAAAGAGTAGCTATTCTCTTTAAGCTCTATCATTATCTCAGCCACATCTTTATGTTCGTCCTGCAAAGCGGCGATTACCTTCTCTTGTTCCGCCTGTGTGCGGTTCTGGCTCATTTTGAATTTGCCTTCGAGCCGCGTGATTTCGAGAGTAAAGCCAACCACGCCGCGCATCATTTTCTCGATGTAATCCTGGGGCAACTCGAATGTCCAGGGCTGCTCGAACCGGGCTTCATGGGTTTCGATCAAGGTTTTCAGGTGATTGTACAGAAGCTGGCTATCTTCGATGATGCGCGGAATACCGTAGGCGTGTACGACGGCATAGTTCCAGGTGGGTACGCTCAAAGCAACATCGTACCAGGAGGGCGAGATGTAAGCATGTGGCCCTTGAAATATGACCAGCGCTTCCTGCTCGCTTGCAAATGCGCGCCACTGCGGGTTAGCTCGCGCCATGTGCGCCTGGAGCATCCCATTTACGCCGCGTCCAGCATCGTAGAGGAAGGGCATATGGGTCGCAAAAGGGGCGTCATCTCCTCGTGTTACCAGCGCGCCAAAACTATGCTCGCGTAGGAACGCCTGCAGCTTTGTCGTATCTTCTTCTCGAAATTGCTCCGGGATATACATGCTTGCACCTCACTGGAAGCTTTAATGTAACGCCTTGTGATAATGTTACATGCTTTTTAGTACGAGCGCAACAGCCATAAGCGAGCGCAATGTACACATTGGCAGCCACTATCTCCACATGTCTGGCACATTGGTTGGTATGTTGACAGGTATGCAACTACCATCACGCTACTAACGTTGTTACTCCAGGTTATGTCCCTTCGCTTAAATCAGGTAGAGATACCTGTATGTTTTTTGAATTCGCCGGTCAATTATAAACCAATGTGTTGAGAGGCAGGTTATCGGCATGTCTGAAACAAGCCTGAAAATAGGCACCGTACATATTCGTCTCCCAATGAGCAAGCCTGGTCTCGGCGCGCTCGGTCTGATCGCATTAGCTACCGCTCTACGTATCGCATTGTTGTCGCAGGGATGGCCGCATACCAACTCCGACGAGGGAACCTATGGGATGATGGCGATCAATATCGCTTTTCATGGCGAACATCCCATCTTCATGTACGGCCAGGACTACATGGGTACCACGCAGGCCTATTTAGGCGCTGTGATGTTCCATCTTTTCGGCATTTCCCTGTTCAACTTACGCATAGGTCTGGTTCTGCTCTTTGCTCTTTTCATGTATGCTATGTACCTGCTCACCAGCCTGCTTTATACAAAAGGCATGGCTCTTTTCACTCTCTTGCTGCTGGCCTTTGGCTCCAGCTACATGATGTATCGCCAGCTACAATCGCTCGGCGGTTGGATTGAAACCCTATTTTTTGGCGCACTCCTCTATTTCCTGGCAAGCTGGCTGGCCCTCACCGCCCGGCAGGAGGCAACCCGCGCCCGCCGCCTACTGCGACTGCTCGCCTATTTCGGCTGGGGCGCGCTGGTTGGATTAAGCCTGTGGAGTAACGTTGTAATCGCACCGTTTCTGCTCATCTCTGGCCTCTTGTTGCTTATTTTCTGCTGGCGCGATATGCGTTCCTGGGCGCCTGTCTTGCTGATCGCGGGGCTGGTGGTTGGCGGATTGCCCCTCATCATCTACAATCTGCAGGCGACCCCCCTCACAAATTCATGGGCCACACTGCTCAAACTTTTCAGCAGTGGTGGAGCTACAACGCAATCAAGATTGTTTTACCTGGCGCGTGGAACGCTGAGCATTCTACTGATCAGCCTGCCAGCTATTGCCGGCAAGAGTAATACATGCGATGTCTCGCAAGTGCTGTTCCTGGGTGGTAGTGGCCCCGGCGCGCTCAAATGCACGCTGGTGCAGGGCGCGTGGTCACTGGCATGGATTGCGCTGTGGGTCAGTTCAGCCTTCCTCGCTTTCAAGATGATTCTCTCTTTACCGCGCCAGGTGGCCGCGCGCTCACCGGAGCAACAAGAAGCTCTGGTGCGTTCGTATGCGCGACTGGGGCTGCTCATCGCGGCAATTCTATCATTGATCCTGTTCGCGCTCAGCCCATCTTCAACCCTGTATCCATACCTGAGTTCGCGCTACATGCTCTTTGTATGGATTGCAACACCCGCCTTGATCTATCCACTCTGGCTGGGCGCAGGCGGGACAGGCCAGCAGGCGAGCAAAGTTGTGACCTTCTTTCACATCTATGCCCGGCGTCTTATGCTGCTGTTTATCGCGTTGCTCTTTTTCGTGGGAACGGTAAATATTTTTCAGGAGATTCCTACGACGCAGGGGAATAATGCCGTGCAAGAAGACTTTATTGATCATCTTGAGAGTCTGGGTATCGTCCACATCTACTCTGATTACTGGACCTGCGAGCGCGTGATGTTCCAGAGCGCGGGCAAGATCACCTGCTTCACCATCGACGAGTACCTTAACACGGGATATGAACGCTACCTTCCCAACAAAATAATCGTGACATCCGATCCGAAATCAAGCTATGTGCTTCCACAGAACACATTCTTTGTAAAAGCGATGGCGAACCGCGTGGCACATACCCACCGGCCATACCGTATTTATATCTTCGATGGCTATGTGATCTATCAACCTGTATGAGTCACGCGGGCAAGCGACCGCTTGTTTGTAGCGCGTTGAGCAAATTCGAGAACCCTACCCGGTCCGCGATGGCCCGCTCATCCCTTACAAACATTCATTCGATTTCCATAATGGTATCGCCATCATCCACAAAATCGCCCTCGCTCACTGCGAATGTCTTCACCGTTCCCGCGACAGTCGATTGTATAGGAATCTGCATCTTCATCGACTCCAGCATCACCACGTCCTGGTCAACCATGACCGCGTCACCCGGTTTCACCAGAAACTCCAGGATCACACCCGCCATACTACTGACAACACGTTTCATACCTGCTCCATTCCCCCTTTTTTTGGATGCGCTCAAGAGATTGCTTCACGCCTCTTGCGCCGCCTATTTGTTGCCTAGAGCCGTTTTCGATATGCTCAGATGTTACCACACTTTCAACTGATTTCAACGGCTGAACTTCAAATCTACTGTCAATTCGGGAGAGCTTGAATGCGCTTGCAGCGTGTTTCCAGATCGCTTAGATCATCATCTAAAATGTCAGCAAACAAGAAGGGCGACCCTTCAGGTCGCCCTTCTTGTACTTGAACTATCCAGCCTCAGCCACCTGGAGGCTTTAAACAATCAAAAACGTATTCTTGCGAACAGCCCAATCAGGCTCGTGCCCCCACAACGTGATCTGCCACGAAGAACCCAACGACCGCCAGCACCAGACCAATGACGAGGTGCAGGAAGTTGTCAGACGTATTGATGGCAACAATACCCAGGAGCAACCCGTTCGAGCTCAGCGCTGGGATAAAGCCGAGCACTGCGAGCAAGAGATAGATCACTCCAAAGACACGGTTGTAGGTTCGGGGCCACCCTGTATAGGCAGCCACGATGCCGAGGATACCAAAGAGCAGGTGGACGATACTGTGCAGCGCATTGACCGCAAAGATTCCCAACAGGTCTCCGCCCGAAACCAGGGATGGTATAAAACCGAGAATACCAACGAGGACGAAAACAATACCGACGACTAATGCGACGGTCCTTTGAATACTAGCCATTAAAGGACTCCTTTCTATTTATATACTACGTTTACCATGCAAAATTAGATTACATGGTAAATGAACAACACTGGTAAGACGCCAGTATGCTGCTGATTGGGTAATGAGATTCACCCACTTTTGTGTTAACCCGAAGGTTTCGGGTTAACACATCCCTTGTTCATAGACAACCGGGCTGACATAGCCAGGTGAGGAGTGCCGCCCAAGCACCGTCATGCCTAAAGCGATCTCAATCAGCGTTACGTCGGCAATCGACTTGCCACTGGTCTGGGCAAGTCTCACTGCCTCGCGCTTCAACTCCTGCGTATAGCTCTTTTGCACTTTTGCCATGATCCTGCTTCTCCCTCTGGAATTGTATATCCTACGCTTTCACTTCTCGACAAAAATGGGGGAGGCTCAGTTCTGGAACGTCTCCCCAAAAATATGAATGCGAGGTGCGCGCCGCCCGCGGGCGGCGCGCACCTCGCATTCATACAAACTTACTTCGTGCTGATGGCAAAAATGTGTAGCAGGCCTTGATTGGCTCTCGTTGGGAGGGTGACACTCTTGATGGTCTTGCCTGCCTGTAAGGCAACCGACGTATAGAATACATTCGGCATCTGGTCAAGCTGCCTGCCTCTCAGCGTGTTGCGGTAGGGCAGGGTAACAGCAACCTGATCTCCATTCAATAGCGTGGAGCCGCCTCCATTGAGCGTCCAGTCACTAAAGGCCAGCGTGAAGGTCTGCGTCGAACCATCGGTATAGGTGATGGTTGCTGTGCCCATCGATGGGCCAAAGGCTGCCGATCCCAGGAAGGCCAGCGTCGTTGCTCCTTTGGCCGGTGTAACCGCGATGGTCTGTCCCTGCGCCAGCACATTATCAGGCGTTCCTACCGCCGATTTGGGCCAGAGGAAGGCGATGCCGTTGAAGGTGAGCGTCTTTCCTGGCGTAAGCCCCGCGTTTTGCAGGGTCTGCGCCGAGTAACTGTATCCCACACCATCGAAGTTGCCCTGGGTGGTATTCGTGTCGTTACTGGTTCCGCTATTGTTGAACGGCAGCGGGATCGGGGTGCCAGGGCCGGGGTTCCCATTAGTAGCTGAGCAGGTCTCGGTGACTGTTCCATTGGCAAATGCCAGGATGCAGGTTTGACCATTGATCTTCGCGGTACCCGTACAACCTGCTACCACTGTCCCATTTATATTACAGTTCGGCGCGGTCGTCCCCGTCCCCGTAATCGCCAACGTGGCTCCGGTCACGACGCCGTTGCCATCGGTGGTAAGCGTTACAGGATTCTGGATGTTGAGCAGCCCGACACAGTTCAGGCCGTTGGCGCTGAGCGTGGCATTGAGGCGGTTCGCCAGAAACGTAAAGAGCGAATTTGCCGTCGCTCCTCCATCGGGCGAGGCCGCATTCTGGAACACCTTCGTATCAAGCTGTAAGCGTGGCAAGGCAATATTGATGAGGTTGTTACAGTAAGTGATCGTACTGGCGTCATTAGGCGTGGCGGCTGGCATCTCATCGACGCCAATGCGATAGGCATTCACTTTGGCAAGACTGGGCTTGTTATTAACGAGTACCATTTCGTCACCACTGGGAATCAGCGCGATTGGCGGCTGCTGACTGGCAGCGGCCTGTAACTCATCGGTTGCCAGCGTCGCAGTCATGGTCCCGGTATTTACGAGGTTTGGTATTTGCCACGCCTGGCAGCCGAGCGCCGGATCGACAAAGCGCGAGAGCAAGGCGTTATCACTGGGATTGCCCAGCGTGATCGCATTCTGCACCCTGGCCTTGTTCGCGTCTGACAACTGGGCTGTCTGACCGTTACCGTTAGCGAGGTACCGTGTCTGCACATTATCGCTCTGATCCATATCGACCAGGGCAAAGCTGCGCGTCGTAAGGCATGGTTGCCCATCACTCGCCATGCCAGCAGGCGGGACAGCCAGCTTCCCGGCTTGAATGGCAGCGTTGACGGCACGGAAAAAGCGAGGAGCGTTACAATACGCAAACTGCCCAAAGTCAGACCCACGGAGTCCGTTGATGCAGAAACCATCATCCTTGTCGCCCGTCAAATGCAGGAAGGTGCCGTTGAAACCAAACCATAGCCCGACGACGGCCCCCCGGGGAAGCCGGGGCGCGACCGGCGCGATAGCAGGTTGGGTTCCGCGGTCAATCACCAGTGGTTCGTAGGCAGAGAGCGCATTGGTGGCCGGATCGAAGATAACCGCCTGGACAAACGCGGACTGGTTGGTATTGGCCTCATTACACGGCCCTTGCTTCTGGTCTGTAGCGAACAATTGATAGGGAGTTGCCAACCCCTGCGCGGTTAAGGGCTGATCTGGCACGCGCAGCGAACAATTCGCATTGGGCGCCGCAGCACGGCTACCCGGGCGTTGCTGGATGTACGCAAAAACCCCTGCGCCTGAGATAATAAGCAGGGTGACAGACATTCCTATGAGCATTACAGGCGAGAAACGCCTGCGCCGCGCCCGCGGAGGTTGAAAACCCGGGTGTGGTCTATGCGGCGATTTTGGTCGTGTTAGCGTTTGCATGTGTAATCTCTTCTTTCTTCTCGAAAAACTGGAGCATTTGAAAATAGGCATGGGGAATCAAAGCCATCCTTCTCTGCTCCGTGAAAGGTGTCTTATGCGCTCTGATTGTGCAGGTTCCCCGTTCTATGCGTTTCCCCTCCAGGACGACAAAGCATACGTGGGTGTATGAGCATCCTGGCAACGCATAGTCCATATCGAAAGAGGCAGCCATAACACATGGCGTGAAATCACACCATGCGCCGTGAACTGATAAAGCGTTTTTTGCTTGCTATTTTCATTCATAGAGATGTACAGATGTTCCGATGGTGAGATTACCACAGCTTTTTATGCTCCTTTTCATAAACAGTAAAAAAATTAGGAGCAAAGTACCAGAACAGGTTAAGAAGTTTCATATTGTACCATTATACGGGGAAAATCGGGTTGCGGCATTCCGAGAAACGCGCCTCTTTGGTCTGGTACACACTGAAGCGAGCGATTAGCTCGTCGCGCAGGGACTCGAACGGGGTGATGGTATCAACGATCATTTCAGAGGCAAGATGAAAAATGTCGATATCTCCGGCATATTTAGCCTCGAGCATTTTGCGGTAGGATTCGCGCTGCTCTTCGGGTAGTTCGGCGATCTGATTGGCGTAGACCGCGTTGATGGCCGCTTCGGGACCCATGACGGCGATCTGAGCGGTTGGCAGCGCGATGACGGCATCCGTGCCGAAGGCCGGCCCGGCCATAGCGTAGAGACCAGCGCCGTAGCATTTACGCACAATCACCGAGATTTTCGGCACGACCGCCTGTGAGACGGCGGCGATAAACTTCGCGCCATGCCGGATGATGCCGGCGCGTTCGACGGCGGAGCCAATCATAAAACCGGACACATCAGCCAGGAAAAGCAGTGGTATATTG